>JACQTH010000332.1 GCA_016210935.1 Acidobacteriota bacterium
CGATCGGTCGAATGCCCCGCAGGCGGAGCTTCGCATCGGACACGTCGGGGCCGATCGCCGGAATCTTGATTATCACGCCCTGGTCGTGCTGAACGCCCTTTTGGGCGGCCAGTTCGTCAGTCGCGTCAACATGAAGCTGCGGCAGGAGCGCGGCCTGACGTACGGGGCCCGGACCGCGTTCGAGTTTCGTCGCGGTCGCGGGCCGTTTTCGCTGGCGACCAGCGTCGACACGGCCGCGACGGCCGAGGCGGTCCGGGAAGCGATCGTGGAGCTGCGCGACATCCGTGGGGTGCGGCCGGCCGCGCCGGCCGAGCTGGCGCTGGCCAAGGCCTCGCTGACGTCAGGGTATGCGAGGCATTTCGAATCGGCCGAGCAGGTCGCCCGCGCCGGCGCACAGCTGGCGCTGTACGATCTGGCGGAGGACTACTTCGATACGTTCGTGCCGCGCGTCGAGCGCATCGGCCTCGATGATGTGACGCGCGTGGCGAGCGAGCATCTGGATCCGGATCGATTGCTGACGGTCGTGGTGGGTGACTATGCGTCGCTGGCCGCGCCGCTCGCGCAGCTCGGGCTTGGCGCACCCGTACTTGTACCGGTCTTATGAAAGCGATTCGATTTCACCAGCACGGCGGCCCTGAAGTTCTTCGCTACGAAGACGCTCCCGACCCTGTTGCGCAGCCCGGCGAAGCGGTCGTCCGCGTCAAAGCTTGCGCGCTCAATCACCTCGACCTGTGGGAGCGGCGGGGCATCGAGCGCGTCGCGATTCCGTTTCCGCACATCTCCGGCAGCGACGTCTCGGGTGAAGTGGTCGATGGCCCGCCGGCCGATGTCGGCCGCCGGGTGATGTTGCAGCCCGGGCTGAGCTGCGGGCGCTGTCCCGCCTGTCTCGATGGCCGTGACAACTTCTGCCGTCGCTACGACGTGCTCGGATACCGATCGGACGGAGGCTACGCGCAGCTCGTCAAAGTGCCGGTCGAGAACCTCATTCCGATTCCCGAGCGCATTGGGTTTCGCGAGGCCGCGGCGTTTCCGTTGACGTTCCTGACGGCGTGGCACATGCTGGTGGCGCGAGCCGCGCTGAAGCCGGGTGACGAAGTGCTCGTGCTGGCGGCGGGCAGCGGCGTCGGGCAGGCGGCGATTCAAATCGCGCGGCTTCATGGCGCGCGCGTCTTCGCGACGGCGGGCTCGGAGCGGAAACTGGAGCTCGCGCGTGAGCTTGGCGCCGCCGCGGCGATCGATCACCACCGGACGGACATGGTCGAGGAAGTGAAGAAGCTGACCGATCGCCGGGGCGTGGACGTCGTCGTGGAGCACGTCGGGCAGCAGACGTGGGATCGCAGCCTCCGGTGTCTCGCCGCCGGAGGCCGGCTCGTGACGTGCGGCGCGACGACGGGTCCCGCGGCCGGGATCGATCTCCGATGGCTCTTCGGGCGGCAGTTGTCGATCCTCGGGTCCTACATGGGAGCGAAGGGGGAGTTGCTCGAAGCGGCCCGCTGGTTTTTCGACGGGAAGCTGCGGCCGGTGCTGGACGAGACGTTTCCGCTCGCGAGGGCGGCGGACGCGCAACGCCGCCTGGAGGAGAGCCAGCACTTCGGGAAAATCATTCTCGAGGTTTCCTCAGTTGTGGGACCAAGCTTTGGAGCTTGAGAAACCTTCCTGACTACAGGCTACGGGCTACGGCCTCCAGCAAACAGATACCGGTGCAATCTCGCTGAAGCCCGAAGCCGGCAGCCCGTAGTCAGGAGCGTTCTTTAGCTCCTGAAACCTCGGCGGTGGGCGGCGCGTAGTACCCTGTGATCGCATGGCGCTCGGCCGCATCAGCTTCAGCTTGTTTGGCGCGGTGGCCTTCGTGTCCGCAATCCTGGCCGGCGCGACGATCTGGCTGTTGGTCACCGACCCGGTAACCGTCGCGGATGTGGTCGACGAAGGTCAGATTTCCCCGCTCGTCCGCGAGCTGGCGGCCGTGATCTACGGCGCGCTCAAGGGACTCCTGCAGTACCTGTAACGAAGCTTCGCGTCAAACCAACCAATGACGATCAGCGAAGCTTCGTTACTACACGTTCTAACGGTGCAAGCACGGCTACAGGTTTCTCGCCAGGAACCGGATCAACACGAACCCGTCTACGACCTTGAACGGGCCGGCGCCCGAGGAGTAATGCCCGCACGGCAGCACGGCGAGACGGTGCGGAATCGAACGCCGCTCGAACTCGCGGACGAGCATCCGGGAGAGGTCGACCGGGAACGTCAGATCATAACG
>JACQTH010000033.1 GCA_016210935.1 Acidobacteriota bacterium
CTGAAAAAGACCGGCCGATGCCGGAAGCTCGTGGTCACCGGCTGTCTCGCCGAGCGCTATCGCGACACGCTGCGCGCGGAGATCCCCGAGATCGACGTCGTGCTCGGGACGGGTGAGGTGCCCGCGATTGTGGGGGCGGTTTCTCAGAATAGCGAGATGAGCGGGCGGAAGATCTTCCGGCTGAAGGAACCTGTGGAAAACGCCTGGACGAAACGCGTTTTCCACAAGGTTCAGCCGGAAGCCACGAGTCCAGCGGAAGCCACGAAGACCCCCGCGGAAGCCACGGAGGCGCTTCCGACCTATATCTACGACGCCGACACGCCGCGCGTCCTGACCACGCCGCGACACTACGCGTACGTCAAGATCGCGGAAGGCTGCGATTACACCTGCGCGTTCTGCATCATCCCGACGCTGCGCGGCCCCTACCGATCACGGCCGGCAGATGGAATCGTCTGCGAAGTCGAGCAACTCGCCGAACGCGGTGTACGCGAAGTCATCCTGGTCTCGCAGGACGCGACGTTCTACGGGATCGATCGGGGAGAGCGCGGCGCCCTCGCGCGTCTGCTGCGCCGGCTCAATCGCATCGACGGCATCTGCTGGATCCGCCTCTTGTATCTCTATCCGACCACGATCACCGATGATCTGCTGGAGGCGATGGCGGAGTGCCAGAAGGTCTGCCGCTACATCGACCTGCCGCTGCAGCACGCCTCCGACCCGGTTCTCCGACGAATGAGGCGGCCCGGCTCTCGCGCGGTGTACGACAAGTTGCTCGCGCGGGTCCGATCCCGGGTTCCCGACGCGACGCTGCGTACGACGTTCATCGTCGGCTTCCCCGGTGAAACACCGGACGATTTCGAGGCGCTGTGTGACTTCGTCCGGGACACGGAGTTCGATCACGTCGGCGTCTTTACCTACTCGCATGAAGAAGGAACCACAGCATCCGGCTATCGCGATGATGTTCCGGAACGGGTGAAACGCACTCGACGGCGATCGCTCATGGCGGTGCAGCAGCGGATTGTCCGCGCGCGCCACAAGAGGCTGGTCGGCTCCCACGTCCGGGTCCTCATCGACGGCTTCGCTCCCGATTCGGCGCCTGTCGTGCGCGGCCGGCTCGCCGGCCAGGCGCCGGAGATCGACCCGGCGGTATATCTCACGGACTGCGACGGCGACCTCTTCCGAACGGGGGACCTGATCGAGGCCACAATCGTGGCATCGAAGGGCTACGATCTCGTGGCCCGGCCGGTGTAGGCGACCGTTCGCGCGGCTTGGTCGGCGCAGCCGCGCTGTGCTATCCTGTAATGCTTCGGGGGTCTTCAGAAAGACAACTGAAGTGGGCATCGGCCCACTTTTTGTGTTTTAGCGGGCATTATGGTGGACCCGCTGGCGAGGATTCGCGCGACGGCCGAGCGCGTCGCCGTTTCCTACGGCCTCGAGATTTTTGACGTGCAGTTCCGGCGGGAATCGCCGGGATGGGTTCTGCGGGTGATTCTGGATCGGCCTGGTCCCTTCCGCCTGAAGGCGGAAGCCACGGCTCCAGGGATGGAAGCCACGGCTCCAGGGGCGGAAAGCACGAGCCAGAGGGCGGAAGCGACGAGCGAAGGCGTCAGCATCAGCGACTGCCAGAGGGTCAGCGAAGATCTGAGCGCGATCCTGGAGGTCGAAGATCTCATCGATCACGCCTACACGCTCGAGGTCACATCACCCGGTCTGGATCGCCCGCTGCGGCACGAAGCGGATTACCGGCGTTTCACCGGACGTCTCGCAAAGATCGTGGTCACCGAGCCCGTGGATGGGCAGTCCCATTTCGCGGGCCGGCTGAAAGGCGTCGAAGACGGGTCGGTGCTCGTCGAGACCGGCAGGGAAAAGGTCAGGCGGATTCCGCTCGATCTGATCAAGCGCGGCCGGCTCGACGTGGAGTTCTGACATGAATCCCTTGATGCAGACAATCGAGGCGCTCGCGAAGGAAAAGGGGATCGAGCCGCAGGTCATCATCTCCGCCATCGAGGACGCCGTCCTCACGGCGTCGAAGAAACGGTACAAGAACGAGGTGCTGCGCACCCGGTTCAACCAGGAGACGGGCCAGGTCGAGCTGTACGCCGTCAAGCACATCGTGAACGAGGTGGCCGACCCGGCCACGGAAATCTCGATTGCCGAGGCCCAGGAGGTTGCCGGCGAAGAAGCCGAGGTCGACATGGAAATCGAGTTCCCGAAGTCGACCGAAGAGCTCGGCCGCATCGCCGCTCAGACCGCCAAGCAGGTGATCTTCCAGAAGGTCCGCGAGGCCGAGCGCGAGCACATCTTCGCCGAATACAACCAGCGGATCGGCGAGGTCGTGACGGCCACCGTCAAGCGGTTCGAGAACGGCGACATCATTTCGGAAATCGGCCGCGTGGAGTCGGTGCTGCCGCGCAAGGAGCAGTCACGCGCGGAAAGCTACGCCCCGGGCGATCGCGTGCGCGCGGTCATCAAGTCCGTGAGCCGCAGCGCCAAGGGGCCGCAGATCATCCTGTCGCGCACTGATCCGGCGCTGCTGATCAAGTTGTTCGAGCAGGAGGTGCCAGAAATCTACGATGGCACCGTGGTGATCAAAGGCGCTGTCCGCGAGGCGGGCGACCGGGCGAAGGTGGCCGTCTATTCCCGCGAGCGGGATGTGGATCCGGTGGGCGCCTGCGTCGGGATGAAGGGCACGCGGGTGCAGTCGATCATTCGCGAGCTGCGCGGAGAAAAGATCGATATCGTCGAATGGTCCGAGGACCCGGTGCTGTTCGTGACCAACGCGTTGAGCCCGGCGAAGGTCCAGCGCGTCTCGATCGTCGACGACCACGAGCGCGTCATGGAAGTGATCGTCGAGGACAGGCAGCTCTCGCTGGCGATCGGCAAAAAGGGACAGAACGTCCGGCTCGCCGCCAAGCTGACCGGCTGGCGGATCGACATCAAGAGCGAGGAGGAGAAGCGCCGCGAGGTCGAAGCCCAGCTGACCGGTCTCGAACTGGGCGCGTCGGCCGAGCCGGAGCAGCAGCCGGCAGAAGCGGCCGTGGCTTCGGACAGCGCGGAAGCGCCCCAGCCCGAAGCCGGTTCCGAGGCAGGCGAGGTCGGCCCGCAGCCGTCGGATGAACAGAGACGCCGCGCGCATTCGGCCCGTTATGCGGCGCGCCACAAG
>JACQTH010000328.1 GCA_016210935.1 Acidobacteriota bacterium
GATCTTCCGGCTGAAGCCGGAAGCCACGACTCCAAGCCGAAGACCACGGCTCAGTAATCTTCGTCCTTGTCGCCTTTCCACGCTCTTCAGGCCTTCCGCCATTTGGGGCACGTCCTCGTGGCTTCCGCCTTTAGGCGGAAGGCCGAAATATCGTTGTGCTCGCCGGCTGAGCTCGGTAGACTCCGCCCTTGATGCGCGCTCTGGCCCTGTTGTTCGCGCTGCTGGCGATGGCCAACGCCAGGTCATGCGTCCGCCGGGTGGCCGATCAGCCGCCGCTCAGCGCCGGTGTCGATATCGTTCTCGAACGTGACTCGGAGGTCATCGCCGGTCGCGTGCCGCCCCGCGCGACACTGGCGACGCTTCTTTACGGACACCGGCTGTCCACGGACGTGGTCGCAGCCGTGATCGCGGCGGCGCGCGTCGCGTTCGACCCCCGGCGGCTCCGTGCCGATCGCCCGTATCGGCTCGAGCGGACGTTCGACGGTCTGGTTCGCTGGTTCGAGTACGAGATCGATGCGGATCGCCTTCTCCGGATCGTCCGCCCCACGCCGAGCGGACCTCACGCGCTTCAGGCGCAGGTCCTGCCCATCGCCAGGCAGCTCGAAGTGAACACGATCGGCGGCGCGATCGATCGCGAGGCATCGTCGTTGTTTGCGGCGATGGATCGAATCGGCGAGCGGCCGGAGTTGTCCGTGGCGTTTGCGGAGATTTTCGCCGGCGAGGTCGACTTCAACAGCGATCTCCAGCCCGGCGACTCGTTTCGCCTGGTGCGGGAAACCTACCGCCGCGATGGGGAGTTTGCCGGATACGGCGAGATTCTCTCGGCGGAGCTCGTGAATGCCGGGCGCACGTTGCGGGCCGTGCGTTTCACATCGCCCGGCGGCAAGGCGGCGTATTACGACGATCGGGGCCGCTCGCTGCGCCGGTTCCTGCTGAAGTCGCCGCTCAAGTTCGTTCCGACTCCGCTCGTCACCTCTCGATTCTCGCGGCGTCGTCTTCACCCCATCGATCGCGTGTACCGCCCGCATCTTGGGGTCGACTATCGAGCCGCCCAGGGCGCGCCGGTCGTGGCCGTCGCGGACGGCGTCGTGACGTTCGCCGGATGGAGCGGAGCGTCCGGCAACATGGTGCAGATGCGCCATACGGGCGGATACGAGAGCTATTACCTGCATCTCTCGTCGATCACGCGGGGATTGCGCGCGGGCTCGCGCGTCGGGCAGGGCGACCAGATTGGAAAGGTCGGCTCCACCGGCGCCGCGACGGCTCCCCACCTGGACTATCGATTGCGGCGCAACGGGGCATTCGTCAACCCTGTCCGTGTGCACAGCCTGATGGCGCCGGGCGAGCCGGTGCCGGCGCAGTATCGCGCGCTGTTCGCGGGCGTGCGGGATCAGATGGTCGCCCGGCTGGATGCTCTGCAGCCGCGGCCCGCGGTCGTCGCGGCCAGTATCAGATAAGAAGACCGACCACAGAGAGCACAGAGCACGTGGGAGGAAGTCTCGAGGTTTGGGATTCGGGCTTCGGGGTTCGGCCGATCTCGTCTTTCGAATCCCGAATCCCAAATCCCGAATCCCGGGTCTATTGCACTCTGTGGTCTCTGTGTTCTCTGTGGTGAATCTTCGCCCGTTTGGAGCCTCGCCCACGTCGTAAAATAGCCCCTCGTGGCCGCCGTCATCCCGTTTTGCGCCCTCAGACCCACACCGGCATCCGCCGCCCGGGTCGCCGCCGTTCCGTATGACGTGGTCAGCACTGAAGAAGCCCGATCGCTTGCCGCTGGCAACCCGCTGAGTTTTCTTCACGTCTCGCGCGCGGAGATCGATCTGCCGCCCGGCACCAACCCGTACAGCCCCGCGGTGTACGAAAAAGCGGCGGAAAATTACGCGAAGCTCAGACGGGACGCGCCTCTGGTCGTCGAAGACGAGCCCAGCGTGTACTTCTACCGGCTCCGAATGGGGACGCACGTGCAGACCGGCGTTGGCGCGTGCTATTCGCTCGCTGAATACGATCGCGATGTGATCAAGAAGCACGAGAAGACGCGTCCCGACAAGGAAGACGACCGCACCCGGCACATGGTCGTCCTCCGGGCACAGACCGGTCCGGTGTTTCTCACGTATCGCGCGTCGGCGGAGATCGATTCACTCGAGCGCGAGGTGACCGCGGCACCTCCGCTGTTCGACGTCGAAGCGCCTGACGGCGTCCGGCACTCGATCTGGCGCGTCCCCGGCGCCATGACGTCGCCAGTCGTCGACGCATTTGCGCGGGTGCCGGCGTTGTATATTGCTGACGGGCATCACCGCGCCGCCAGCGCCGCGCGGGCGCGCTCGGAGCGCGCGGCCGACGGCGCCTCGCCCGCCGATGCGATGCTCGCCGTGGCGTTTCCGGACAATCAGGTGCAAATCCTCCCGTACAACCGCATCGTGCGCGACCTTGGCGGGCTGACGCCGCACAGATTCGTGGAACAGTTGCGGGGCGGGTTCGACATGAAGGAAAACGGCACGACCCCGGCGCGCAAAGGTGAGGTCGCTCTGTATGTCGGCGGAAAGTGGCACACGGTAGTCTTGAAGCCACCCTCGAGCCAGACCTCGGCCGGCGCGGCGCTCGATGCCAGCCTGCTGCACGAGCAGATCCTCGCGCCGATGCTCGGCATCGGCGACCCGCGGACCGACAAGCGTCTCGATTTCGTCGGAGGCGCCAGAGGGACGAGCGCGCTTGAACGGCTGGTGAACGAAGGCAAAGCGGCGGCGGCCTGTTCGATGTATCCCGTGAGCGTCGACGAGCTCATGAGCATCGCCGATGCCGGCGAAATCATGCCGCCCAAAACGACCTGGTTCGAGCCGAAACTCCGAGACGGATTGTTGATTCACGAGATATAGTGGCCAGTTGCCGGTGGCCAGTGGCCAGCAAGAAAGTACTCTTCTTTGCCGAAAAAGAGTTAGCTCGCGCTACCAGCTATTGCCCCACTGGCTACTGGACACTGACCACTGGCCACTCCTATGAAAGTCCTCATCGCCGACAAGTTCGAGCAGAGCGGCATGGACGGCCTCAAAGCGGCCGGGTGTGACGTCGTCTATCAGCCCGATCTGGCCGACGCTGCGCTCGCCGACGGCATCCGCCAGACCGACGCGGAGGTCCTCGTGGTCCGCGGCACCCGCGTCAGCGAGGCGATGCTCGATTCCGGCAAGCTCGCGCTCGTAGTGCGGGCCGGGGCCGGCTACAACACGATCGACGTCGCCGCCGCGTCGCGCCGAGGGATTTATGTGTCGAATTGCCCCGGCAAGAACTCCATTGCCGTCGCCGAGCTCGCCTTCGGCCTGATCCTGGCGCTCGATCGCCGGATTCCTGACAACGTCGGCGAGCTGCGGGCGGGGAAGTGGAACAAGAAGGAGTACTCCAAAGCCAAAGGCCTGTACGGCCGGACGCTCGGCCTGCTGGGCGTCGGCAACATCGGTCAGGAGATGGTCCGGCGCGGGCAGGCGTTCGGCATGAACATCGCCGTCTGGAGCCGGCGATTCGCGGACACTGGTCGTGCGGCTCACGCGGCGCAGGAGATTGGCTTCGACACGTCGCGGCACGAGACGACCCTGGAGATATGTGATTCGCCGGAGGCGGTCGCGGTCCGGGCGGATGTCCTGAGCCTGCACGTCGCGCTCACGCCGCAGACGAAAGGCCTGCTGAGCGCGCGCGTTCTCGATCGTCTCAAACCGGGTTCATACGTCGTCAATACCGCGCGAGCCGAAGTGGTCGATCACGAGGCGCTCGCCCGCGCGGTTCGCGACAAGGGCATTCGGGTCGCGCTGGACGTCTACGCGAACGAACCGAGCTCGGCGACAGGTGGCTTCGCCGATCCGCTGGTCGCGCTCCCGAACGTCTACGGCACCCATCACATCGGCGCGTCGACGGATCAGGCCCAGGAGGCGATTGCGGCGGAGACCGTGCGAATCGTCCGCGCGTACAAGGAGAGCGGACACGTGCCGAACGTCGTGAACCTGTGCAGGACAACCCCCGCGTCGCACATGCTGGTGGTCAGACATCGCGATCGGCCGGGCGTGCTGGCGCACGTGTTCGATCATCTGCGGGCGGCGCAACTGAACGTGCAGGAAACCGAGAACATCATCTTCGAGGGCGCCCAGGCGGCCGTCGCGCGCATCAATCTGGACGGTGCCCCGTCCGCGCAGGTTCTCGACACGATGCAGCGAGGCAACGAGGATATTTTGGATCTCCACTTGGTGGCGTTATGACGTTTGGTGATCTGAAGGAGCTAGGAGCTAGGAGCTAGGAGCTAGAAGTTAGGAGCTCGGTTGTCGCGCTGGACTCAAGCTCCCAACTCCTAGCTCCTAACTCCTAGCTTCTTCCGAGGAGTCTCCAATGCTTACGACGACTCGTATCTTCAACTTCTCCGCCGGCCCGGCCGTTCTGCCGCTTCCCGTCCTCGAGCAGGTGCGGGACCATCTCGTGGCGTTGCCGGGTGTCGGCATGTCGATTCTCGAGATCAGCCATCGATCCAGAACGTTCGAAGAGATCCTGCGCGAGACGCAGGCCGATATCCGCAAGGTGGGAAACATCCCCGGGAACTACAACATCCTCTTCCTTCAGGGCGGCGCGAGCCTGCAGTTCGCGATGGTCCCGATGAATCTGCTGCCGGCGGGCCAGACGGCGGATTACCTCGTGACGGGATCATGGGCGGAGAAGGCCGCGAAGGAAGCCAGGAAGTTCGGCCAGGTCCGCGTGGCCGCTTCGACGCAGGCGGAAAACTTCGCGCGGATTCCTGATCAGCGCGAGATCGCGCTCACCGGCGACGCGGCGTACGTGCACATGACGTCGAACAACACGATTTTCGGGACCCAGTGGAAGACGCTGCCGGACGTCGGCGACCGCCCGCTCGTCAGCGACACCTCCTCGGACATGTTCAGCCGTCCCCTCGACGTGTCGCGGCATGCGCTGATCTATGCGGGCGCTCAGAAGAACCTCGGCCCGTCCGGCGTCACGGTCGTGATCATTCGCGACGACATGATCGAGCGGTCAGCGCGTGCGTCGGGAGCCCTCGCGACGATGCTGAGCTACAAGGTGCATGCGGACAACGGGTCGCTCTACAACACGCCACCGGTGTTTGCGGTCTACATCATCGGCCTGGTGATGAAGTGGGCCCTCAAGGCGGGTGGTCTCGAGGCCCTCGCGCGCGTGAACGAGCGCAAAGCCGCCAAGCTGTACGCGGAGATCGATCGGTCGGGTTTCTACCGCGGCCACGCGCATCCGAACAGCCGGTCGCTGATGAACGTCACCTTCAGGTTGCCGTCGGAGGAGCTCGAGAAGATGTTCGTCAAGGAATCGACGGCGGCGGGATTCGACGGTCTCAAAGGGCACCGATCGGTCGGCGGACTGCGCGCGTCAATCTATAACGCCTTTCCCGAGGAGGGGATCGACGCGCTGGTCGGCTTCATGCGCGAGTTCGAACGCAAGCACGGGTAACAAGGGTTCGTGAGGACGGTTCGGAACCTCCGGTAGTGGGTCAGTTTCGATCGGCGCGCCCGCCTCGCCGCGTGGCAAAACAGCCCTCCGGCGCTGGTCTGACGGTCGCGGCGTCGGTTGGGGTTTGCCGGTCGCCGGTGAGCCGACTGTTCAGCGGCGGGATTCGCCGCGCGCTGATCGCGTACTCATCGCCGACGCCGCACACTCCGCCTGCGGGCTGTTTTGCGGATATCTTGTGAACACGCGGCTCAGAGGGCGCGCCGATCGAAACTGACCCACTACCAAACCTTCATAGACAAA
>JACQTH010000022.1 GCA_016210935.1 Acidobacteriota bacterium
CGTGGACATCAAGTCGACCGGGTCGAGCACGAACTTCAACGGCCTGCTTCTCTCACTCCAGCGGCCGTTCAGCAGCGGATTCCTGCTGGGCGCGCATTACATGTGGTCGCACGCGTTCGACGAGGGCTCGCTTGGCGGCGGCGAATCGACGGCGCGTCAGAACACCGCGTGTCGCAGCTGCGAGTACGCGCCCACCAACCAGGACGTCCGCCACACGCTGACGGCGAACTGGATCTACGAGCTGCCCTTCGGCCGGGACCGCGCGCATCTCAATACGGGCGCGCTGGAGCCGATCTTCGGCGGCTGGCAGCTCTCGGGGCTCCTGCAGGCCCGCACGGGTCGCCCGCTGACGATCTCGGTGAACAGGAGCGCGGCCGATCTGCCGGACGGGAACAACAGCAACCAACGACCGGACGTCGTCCCCGGCGTGAGCCCCATCCCCACAAGCCAGACTCCGGGTCAGTGGATCAACATCGCGGCGTTCGCCGTCCCGGCACGGGGCACGTGGGGCAACGCCGGGCGCAATATCGTGCGAGCCCCTGGGCTGTTTCAGGTGGATCTCGCGCTGCAGAAGCGCTTCCCGATCGGCGGGTCGGGGAACATCGAGTTCCGCATGGAAGCGTTCAACGCGTTCAACCGCGTGAACCTGGGGACACCGGGCACGAACATCAGCGCGGGGGCGTCATTTGGAAGGATTACCGGGCCGCTCAACAGCAACTACGGCACCGGCACCGCGCGGCAGCTTCAGTTCATGCTGCGGCTGAATTACTGAGCGAGCGACGAAGGTTCTCAACGACGGTTCGGACGAAAGTTCGTCGACGACGGTTCGACGAGGGTTCGTTGACGAAGGTTCGGCGTTCGCTGGAACCCTCGTTCCGAACTTTCGTTCGAACCTCCGTCAAGAACACTTGTTCGAACTCTCGTCAAGAACCCTCGTCCCGAACCTCCGCTCTTACTTGCCCTTCGTCGACGTGCCCTCCATGACGGGCATCCACTTGCCGTCCGGGCCGGCCATCTCCCACCGGAACGAGTACGACATCGGCGAGGTGATTTTCAAGACGTACCGCGATTTGATCTTTTGTCCGCCCATCATCGACTCGTCGTCGAACGTCCATGTGTCGCCCTGGACGTGACCTCTGGGCACGGTCGTCATGATCATCCCGGTGTTGTCGACGCCGTAGTACGTGTACGCCTTCAGGTCCGGGCTGTAGCTCATGATGCCAAGGCCCTTCGTCGGGCCCATCGGTCCGGTGCCCTGCGAGTTGCAGACCACCGCAAACCCGCCCTGGAACCACTCGCAACTGTCGTTCATCGTGACCTTGCCGCCCGGGCCGAACGGGCTCGGCTTCATGTCGCCGGTCGTGGTCCACTTCCCAACAAAGTAGTCGAGCCTCTTGTGCTCGGCGCCCGGCTTCGGCGCCGCCGGCGGCTGCGCAGCGGCCGTCGCGGCCGCCGCCGCCATGATGCCAATCATCAACACGAACGTCTTCCGCATCGGTACAGCTCCTTCTTGAGAAATACTCGTTGTGCGAGTTTACTTTTATTCCTGTCGCAACGCGACCGTCGGATCGGCGGTGGCCGCTCGCCGCGCCGGCAGCCAGCACGCCGCCGTCGCGACGGCCAGCAGCAGCACAGGCACCCCAAGAAAGACCGACAGGTGCAGGCCGGCGCGAACGAGATGGAGATTGATGACGAACGCGAGGGCCCAACCGACCATCGCGCCGGCGCCGATCACACGCAGGCTTTCACCGATCATCTGCGTCACGACGCGCTGCGAGGTGGCGCCAAGCGCCAGCCGCACGCCGATCTCCGTCGTCCTGAGCGAGACGGTGTACGCCACGACCGCATAAATCCCGATCGCGGCCAGCAGGAGCAGCATGGGGCCGAGCACGACGAACATCCGGGCGGGGATGCGGCGGATAAAGAGGTTCTTCTCGACGTGCTCGGTCATCGTCCGGACGTCGTAGATCGGAAGCCCCGGATCCAGTTCCCGGACGATGCGCTCGATGGCTGGGGCGAGCAGCGGCTCGGCCCCGACGCGGGCGCGAACGTGGACTTCACCGCGACCCGTCGGGCGATCGCGGTATGAGAGATAGATGACCGGTGCCGGAGCTTCGCCGAACGACTCGTTCAGTGAGTTTCGCACGACACCGGTGATGGCATACTCATCACCGCGGATCCGGACGCGACGACCGATCGGCTCCGCGTCCTGGATGAACCGACGGACGAACTCCTCGTTGACGATCGCCTGAGGCGGCGACGTGGAGTCGCTGAGATGCGCGAAATCCGACCCCGCCCGCAACGGGATGCCCAGCGTCTGGAAATATCCGGGGGTCACGATGTTGCTGAGCGCGCGTTCGGGCGTCGCATCGCTTCGGACCCGGCCTTCGAGCGTGAACGACCGCATCGGCAGGCCGTGGATATCGAGCGGCACCGAGGATGCGATCGCCGCCGACTCGACGCCCGGCAGGAGCCGCAGCCGATCGAGCAGCCGGCGCGTGAACTCCCGAACCGCCGGCGCGTCGAGATTCTTCCCGCCGAGATCGTAGGCCGCGAGCAGCACACCCTCCCGCCGGAACCCCGGATCTGTTTCCCGCGTTTCGGTGAAGCCGCGGATGAACAACCCGGCGGCCATCAGGACCAGCAGGGCGAGTCCGACCTCGACGCCCATCAAGGCGTTGCGCGTCACACTGCGACCGGCGCTGCGCGCCCCCGACCGAAGGGCGGCCAGGGGATCGACGCGAGCGAGCTGAATTGCCGGCGCCAGCCCGAATACCACCCCGGAGACGATGCCCAGCAGCGCCGCGAACGCGAGGCTGAGCGCATCCACCTGCGTCTGGAACTTGATCGGAAATGCGCCGATGACCGGCACGGCGCGCAGCGCGTCGGTCGCCCAGACGGCGATCGCGGCTCCGAGGCCCGCTCCGAGAAGCGCCAGCAGCAGGTTCTCGGTCAGCAGCGCCTTGACGATGCGCCAGGGCCCGGCGCCCAGCGCCAGCCGCATTCCCATCTCGCGCTGCCGGGCGCTGGCGCGGGCCAGCATCAGGTTCGCCGTGTTCCCGCACACGGCGAGCAGCAGGAGCAGCATCACGCCCTGCAGCATAAAGAGCGCGTTGGCGAGGAACCGCTGCGGTCCGCGAGGGGCTTGCCAGAATGGCAACACTTCGCCGCGCATATTCCGGCTCGGTGCCGGATAGGTATCGGCCAGCCGCTCGAACACCCGATCGAGTTCCGCCTGCGCCTGGGGGCGCGAGACGCCAGGCGCGAGTGTGCCGATGACGTTGTAGCCGCGCAGCGACCGATCGTCGAGCTCGCGCGAGCCCGCGAGCAGCGCCGGCGCGAGCGTCGCGGGAACCCAGAGATCGAAATTGAGGCTGAGTACCGTCCCCTGAAATCGCTCGGGCGTGACCCCAATGATCGTCAGCACGGAATCGTTGACCCGTATGGTTTGCCCGATGACGTTTCTGTCGCCGCGAAGGCGCGCCTGCCAGAAATCGTGTGAGACGACGACCACCGGTTCGGCGCCGGACTGCGTCACCTCGTCGGGCCGCATGAACCGGCCGAGCGCCGGCCGCAGAC
>JACQTH010000353.1 GCA_016210935.1 Acidobacteriota bacterium
GCGGCCGCCGCGTTGGGCGCCATCGTCGGGGCGGTCGTCTGCTACGCGCTCGTGCTCCCGCCGGTGTTCGACCGATGGATGGCGCTCGAGCGGTGGATGCGGATCGGGATCTCGGTGGCGTGTCTGCTGCCGCTCGCGTTTTTTTCCCCCGAACGACCGATCAGTGCAAAACGCGTAGCGCCCGGCTTCAGCCGCCTTCTTTCGTGGCTTCCGCGGCAGCTTTCGTGGCTTCCGCCTTCAGGCGGAAGATCTGTGGAGTCCGGCTTCAGCCGGACCCGAGATCCGGAATGGGGCTTTAGCCGGACCCAAGATCCGGAATCGGGCTTTAGCCGGACTCCTCGTTGGCGCACTCTTCCCGCCGCGGGTCTCGCCTACTTCGCGTGTCTTGGCGTCGGCTTCATGCTGATCGAGATCGGTCTCATGCAGCGCTTCGTGATCTTCCTCGGGCATCCCGTCTACTCGCTGACGGTCATTCTGTTCACGCTGCTGCTCGGCGGAGGGTTGGGCAGCGCCCTGTCGCGAGGATGGGTCACCCAGAGACGTCATGCGGCCGCCGCGTTGGGCGCCATCGTCGTGTCGGTCGTCTGCTATGCGCTCGTGCTCCCGCCGGTGTTCGATCGATGGATGGCGCTCGAGCGGTGGATGCGGATCGGGATCTCGGTGGCGTGTCTGCTGCCGCTCGGGCTCCTGCTGGGCGTGCCGCTGCCGGCGGGCGTCCGGATGCTGGCCGCCGAGCGGCCGTCGGCGATTGCGTGGGCATGGGCGATCAACGGCGTGACGTCGGTTCTGGGCGCGACGCTGGCGATCTTCGTGGCGATGCACTGGGGTTTTACGCGCGTCGCCTTTGCCGGAGCAACGGCCTATGGGATCGCGATGCTGCTGGCCGCCCTGATGAAGCGATCGGCTACAGTCCCAGACGCTGTCGTTTGAGGTAGAGGCCTTTGCGCGTGAGGCCGAGCATCTTCGCCGCGTCCTCGAGCGAGTCTTTGCACGCCTTCAGCGCGTGCGGCAGGAGGGCGCGCTCCACGTGTTCGAAGGCCGCGGCGAGCGGCTGGTCCAGCCGGACGAGGAATTCGAGCGGCGCCTCGTCGCGATTCACGGTCGTGACCGTCCGGCGCCCGGCCGTGATGGCCTGGTCCAGATGTTCGGGCATCAGGACGGCGCCGGGCTCCGCCAGCGCCACCATGCGCCGGATCTCGTTGGCCAGTTGACGGACGTTCCCCGGCCAGCGATACAGCACGAGGTGCTCCAGCGTCTCGTCGGCGATCCGGACGTGCTCCTTCTGGAATTCCGTTTCCGACTTGCGCAGGAAATGCTGGACCATCAGCGGAATCTCTTCACGCCGCTCGCGAAGCGGAGGAATCGCGAACGGCATGACGTTGAGTCGGTAATACAGGTCCTCGCGGAAGCGTCCCTCCTTGACCAGCTCGCTCGGATTCCGATTCGTGGCGGCGATGACCCTGACATCGACCTTGATGGGCGCCGCCTCGCCGATGGGATGAACTTCACGGGTGTCGAGGAAGCGCAGCAGCTTCGGCTGGAGGTCCAGCGGCAGCTCGCCGATTTCGTCCAGGAAGAGCGTTCCGCCCGCCGCCCCGCGGATGACCCCGCTGAAATTCTCCGTCGCGCCGGTGAAGGCGCCTTTTCGGTGCCCGAAGAGCTGGCTTTCGAGCATGTCGCGCGGGCCGGCGGCGCAATTGAACGGGACGAATCGCCGGTCGGCGCGCGGAGAGCTTTCGTGGATGGCGTGCGCGAGGATCTCCTTGCCGGTGCCGGTCTCGCCGGTAATCAGGATGCCGATGGTGGTGGCGGAGGCCTTGCGGGCCATCGCGAGGAGCTGGAGCATCGAGGGCGCCGCGAAGATGCCGACGTCGCTGTCGACGATGGGATCGATCGGAAGGAGCGACGCTTCTTCGCGCTCCTGACGCTGCGCGCGGTGAAGCGCCCGTCCCGCGTTCAGAACTTTCTCGAGCGCGAGCAGGCGGGTCTGGGTGGCGAGATCGTGGGGTGCCAGGACGAGCAGCTCGAACTCGCGGCCGCGGGCCGCGCCCAGGGCGATCCGGCGCGGGGTGTTCGACGATGCGCTCAACTTCGTGGCGTCCGCATAGGCACAGCCCGCATAGGCGAGGACGTCTTCCTTGCCGCCCGGCGTCCGGGAGACCAGGGCCATGGGCGCCGAACAGTGCGCGGACAGCAGCAGCGTAATCAGCTCGTGTCCC
>JACQTH010000034.1 GCA_016210935.1 Acidobacteriota bacterium
ATAGCGCGACGAGCACCTCGGGTCGCTTGATGAAGTCGAGCGAGACGATCCTCACGCCGGGGACCGCCCATGGATTCGTCCCGGCGGGAACGCCGGCCGACGCGGTCGCCAGCGAGGCGAGATCGATGACCTCGGGAACGAGCCCGAAGTGCGTCGAGAGCTCCGTCGCCCACTGATCGCGCATGCCGGAGGGAACGACGATGAGCGTGTTCGCCGCCTCGCCGCGGGCGTGCAGCTCGGCGAGCACGAGACCCGCCTGGATGGTTTTTCCCAGACCGACTTCGTCGGCAAGGAGAAAACGATGGGACAGACCACGACAGACCGCGAGCGCTGGTTCCAGCTGAAAGGCGAGA
Organism: Acidobacteriota bacterium; assembly: GCA_016210935.1. GTDB lineage: Bacteria > Acidobacteriota > Vicinamibacteria > Vicinamibacterales > JACQTH01 > JACQTH01. The sequence continues at coordinate 354 of JACQTH010000034.1, forward strand.
AGATCTATCCGTGCCGCCCCCGCAGCGCGGAGACCGTCATACGGGTGAGACGCCACGATGACGTCGGCGAGCGTGCGAAGGCCACGCCGTCGTCTGGCCACGCGGAACCCCGATCGTCGCGGGAGGCGCGAAGGGCGATCGAAGGGAAAGAGGAGGGTTCGGGCGGTCCCGAACGTTGCGGCGTCAGCGCCTTGCAGCGACAGGGCGGCGCACGACGCAAAGGTCCGGATTCGATCGACGCGCCAGAAGCCGCCTCGGACGCGCAGACGCTCGCCTTCGACGAATGGGAGGTGAAAGGCTTCCGCCATTGCAGTTTCAGCAACGGGCGGCCCTCGTCCGGATCGCAGATTTTGCAACGTGCGGCGTGCGGACTATAAACGTCCCGGTCTTCGTGGCTTCCGCCTTGAGGCGGAAGTTCCGCAGATTCCTTGCGCTTAGGGCCGACCTTTACGGTCGGCCGTTGTCTGCGCGACATCCGCGATCAGGCCAGCCCTCTGATCGCGTGGCAAATGGCGAGCCAAGCAGTGAAGCTGCGCCTCAACCCCCAGGACCTCACGATCTATGGCGCAGCTTCCCTGCTAGGCGGGCCGCGGACGGCCCGCGAAAGCGGGCCCTAGTAACGAAGCTCCGGGGGACCGCTGTGAATGCGTCGAGGTGATGCGGAGCTTCGTTACTTTCTTGTGAGGATCTCTTCGAAGAACGCGATCGCCCGCGCATCCTTGGACTGACCGAGCCAGAACATCGCCTGCTTGCGCACGGCGGGGTTCTGGTTCGTGCGGGCGACGTCGATAAGGAGCGGGATTCCCCGATCTTTCGGCAGCTGACTGAGCGCAAACACCGCCCGCTTCTTTACGTCGGTTTCCGGGTCGTTCCGAATCGCATCCGTGATGGCCGCTTCCGCCTGTTGGCCCGCGCGCTGCGCCAGCCAGAAGAGCGCCTGGCCCCGAACCGAACTGCTCGTGTCGCTACGCGCGAACCGGATCAGCGTGTCGACGGCGGCAGGCGTGTTATGCATGGCGATGACGCCGACCGCCTGCCCGAGCCTGCCCTGCGTCGTGCCGGTCGCCAGATCTGAATGAAGGAGATCGTCGAGGAACCGGACGCTCTGCGCCGCATCGGCCGGGCCGAAGCTCACCACGCGCAGGCCGCCGGCATCGAGCGGGCAGTTGTCCGAGAACATGCGAACCTTCTGCGCGCGCCTCTCGGCGACACGGATCAGGACCCAGAAGAAGCGCTGTTCGAGCTGAATCGGGCCCGAGAGGGGGACGGGACGGTTGCCGGAACTGATCGATGTGGCCGCCCCTTCGAGGCTGCAGGTCGCACAACATCCGCCGTCACGCCATCCCGATCCGTCGCCCCAGCAACACATGGAGTGCTCGCCGTCGATGAGTGGGACCCGATAGGCGATCCAGGCGGGTTCCGTCAGGCCCGACGCCAGCTGCCGGATGTCCTGCGCGAGATTGGACGACTGCCGCGTCTCGATCTTCGCGTTCACGATGCGAAGATCCTGGGCGGAAGCAGGCCAGGCCGCCAGCAGCAGGAGAAGCATCAGGGCGCGAGTCGGTCGTGTCATGACGTGCCTCGTGAGGCTACAGGCTACGGGCTTCGGGCTACGGCCATCGAGGGGATCCTTATGCCGAGGCCCGCAGCCTGTAGCCCGCAGCCTATTTCTTCAACAACTCGATCATGAATTCCGTCGCTTCCGGCGCTTTCATGTTCGACAACCGCTTCACCGCTTCCCGCTTCAGCGCAGGATCCTGTTCGGTGCGCGCAATCTGCACGAGCGCGGCGGCGTTCTGCTGGAGGAAGAGGGCCTGGATGATCTGCGCCTTGACGGACGCATCCTTGTCCTTGCCGTAGATCTCGACGAGCGCCGCGCCGGATCGTTCGCGCCGCATCAAGCCGAGCCGGTGGATGGCTTCGCGACGAACCTCCGCGTCGCTGTCGCCGCGCGCGATCTGAATGAGCCGTTCAGGCTGCCCCGTCAGGAAGAACGCATAGACGATCTGGGTTTTCACGGCGGCCGCCGTTTCCTTTTCATAGAGCTGCCACAGCTCGGCGTCGGCCTTCATCAGGCCAAGCTGGCGGATCGCGTCACGCCGCAGGTTGGGGTCGCTTTCGCCGCGGGCGGCCTGGAGCACATGCTCGCGATCGTTGGCGAGCCTGAGACTGTTCAGGATGCTGCGCTTTACGTCGGCGTCCGACGCCGAGGTGTAGATCTCGTACAGGGTCTGCCGGCTCTGTTGGCCTCCAAACAGACCCAGGCTGCGGATCGCGCGAAGCTGCAGATCGGGGTTCGCCTCCCCGCGGGCGAGATTGGCGACGATCGTCCGGGCCTGAGGCGAGTTGGTCTGCGTCAGAACGAACAGCGCGCGCTCCTTCAGTTTCGGTGAGCCGCTTCCCCTGAGCACCTGTTCGAGCAGCGGAATCACCCGTTCCGGATCGGAATGGAGCAGGCTGTTGATCGCCATCAGCTTCAGCTCATCGTCGGCCTGGCTCGCCGGGTCGATTTTCTGGCCGGCGGCCTGCTTGATCTCGAGCTGGAGCGCTTCGGCTTCCTTGATCCACCGGCTTTTTTTCGCCTTCAGCGACTCGATGCCGGCGAGCGCTTCCTGGATCTGCCCCCGTTTCATGTCGGCGTACGCCTTCCAGTAGATGGCGCCGTCGGCCTTCTGGCCGCCAGCTTCCGCGACCCGCGTCAGCTTGGCGACGGCCGCTTCCCAGCGCGCGGCGTCGAGGTCGGCGGTGGCCTGTTCGTACAGACGCTCGACCAGGTCGCGTTGCCGTTCCGCTTGCTCCCGTGCGCGCTCCGCCACTTCACGCGCCCGCTCCCGCGGGCGCTCCTCCAGCTCGCGTGCCCGCTCCCGCGCGCGCTCCTCTGCCTCGCGCGCACGCGCCTGCGCTTCACCGGCGAGCTGGAACGCTGCAGCATTCTCGCGCGTGGTCTGGGCGGCGGCTGAAAGCGCGGTGGTGACAATGAAGAGCGCCGCCATCCCAGACCGAATCTTCCGTGTATGTGTTGGTCCCATGTGAGTCCCCATTCTTTCAATTCAATTTGGCGATTGAGCGATTGGGCGACTTGGCGATTTATTGGGTGATTGGTCAGTCAAATCATCAAATAAACCGCTCAATCGCCAGATCGCCAGATCGCCAAATCGCCAGATGTATGGCGCCGGCGGAAGATCCTCATGACGTCGGTTCTGTGAGCGGACGCTGCGCATCCTCTCGAATCCTGTTGCCGAGCACCTTCACTTTGAACAAGATGCCGCGCTCGTCGATCCGTTCGTGGAGCCGCGCGAGCTCCGCGGCGCTGATGGTCGACGGGCTGCGCGCAATCTCGACCAGCACGCGTTCGAGCTCTTCGAGCAGGTCGGCGACCGCCGTGTTTCCCTCCTCCGAGGCCGTTTGCCGATACAGGCGGTTCGAGGCGAGCAAATCCTCGACCCACGTCTGCGCCGAGGAAATGTCGACATCGCGATCGCCCTCGACGTTGACGAACTCGACGAGCGCCATCTGGGATCGTTCGAGATGATCGCCAACGGTGACCAGCAGGATTCGCTCGCGCACCTGCTCGGGTGTGACGATGTCCGCGACGAGACCCGGATGTGTCGCTGCCGGCTGCGGCGTCGTTCGCCAGAGCAGTCCGATGATGAAACCGGCAATTGGAAGCGCGAGGCACGCGGCGGCAAGCGCGAGACGGGCCGGCGTGGCGACAGGCCACCACAAGAACCGGTGGGCGCGCCCCTCGATAGTCTGGCGATGGCCCGGGAGCAGCGCCGGTTCCAGCCGGGCCCAGACATCCGATCCGTAGGTCTCGGGTCTCCTGGGGATCTCGGGCGGCTCGATCGCGTTCAGCGTCGTTTGAAGCGACTCGAAGGCGATCCGACACGCCGCGCACGTCTTGAAGTGCTCCTCGAGCGCGGCCGGATCGTCGGCCTCACCGTAGTAGTGGAGGATCAGCTCCTGTTCGCCGGGGTGTGTGGTGATCTCGTTCATCGCGTCGGCCTCAGAACCGGCTCCAGTGCCCCCCTGACTTTCTTCACCGCCCGGAAGATGCTGTGTTTCACCGCGTTGTCGCGGAGCCCGAGCAGCTGGCCGATTTCGGCGATCGACCGGCCCTCGAAGTGGCGCAGCACGAAGGCCGCGCGCTCGAGCGGGCTCAGCCGCGTCATCGCCCGCTCGACGCGCTCCCGCATCTCGGATCCGAGCGCGAGCCGCTCGGGACCGGGGTCGTTGACGCTGGGGAACTCGGTCATCTCGGACTCATCGGTGTCGTCGTGCCACCCGTCGCGCCCCAACGCGCTGGAAAACGCGCGTTGGGGACCCCGCGCGTCCCGCCGCTGTCGTTCTCGCAGAACGTCCGTCGCGCAATTCGCGGCGATTCGATGCAGCCAGGTCGCGAACGTCGAGCGATCCTCGAATCGGCCAAGCTGTCGATAGGCCCGGAGGAAGGTTTCCTGAACGACATCATCGGCGTCGTGCTCGTTTCCGGTTATCCGGAACGCGAGCCGGAAGACGGCCCGACTGTGGCGCTCGACCAGGAGACGGAAGGCCTCGTGGTCGCCGGCGCGCGCCTGCGCCACGGCCGTGGCATCGCTTCCGTCCATCCAGTCAGTTTAGACGGAGGCTGGCCCGAAGTGGTTAGGGCAGCTCGAGCGCTCGTCGCGAGACGATGATGAGGGGTTCGGGTGAGCGCTGATCGCCCGGCACGCCGCGCCTTCTGGACCGTTTTCGCTTGATCCCCTTGACGCGGCAGCCCGTCGGGCGCCCGAGGGCCGCAATCAGGGGCGGCAGCCGGAGCGACCGCAGGATGTCCTCGGTAACGCTGTGAGCAGGAAAGGCTTCCGTATTCGCGGGTTCGTCCGTTCTTAAAAGGTCCGTTGCTTTCGCCGCTGTCAGCTTGGGTCTTGCGCGGGGACCTTTTTTCGTCCGCTTCGCCGGTGTGACTTCAACTTTTTCCACAGCGTCCAGTTTCTCGAGCTTGTCGAAGAGCGCCTCGAACCCGCAGGCTGACGGGTCGTACAGTCCCCATTCGTCGGGCTGCGCGTTCGGCCGAACGGGCGGCGGCATCGGCATCGGCGCGACGGCCGCCGCAATTGCTGCGCCCGCTGGGAGGAGAGGTGCCGCTTCGGCTTGACGCACAGCGCAGATCTCTGTCGGCTGGGCGCTGGAAGCTTCAGGCTCCAGGAATGCAGGTTCCGGTGAAACCTGGCTGGAGCCCGAAGCCTGTCGCCCGTAGCCGGGGCTCTCGTTTGTCCTGGCATGAGTGACAGGGGAGACTTTTGGAATCGCGGCGATCTCGGGTCCCCGAAGCACAGGCGCGACATGAAGCAGGGTCGGGAGGGCGTGCCACAGCTCGAGCCGTTCGACCGGCGGCTGGCTCGTTGGAGGTGCCACGGCATCCGGCAGGACCGGCGCCACGACACCACCGAGGCATGGCAAGGGAAGCGGCGCTTTCTCGACGAGAGGTTCGTCGATCCCGGCTTCGGGACTTTCGGCTTCCGCCCGCTCTTCGTGACTTCCGACCCAGGTATTCTCTTCGTGGCTCCCGGCTTCCGGCGGAAGTTGCGCGCAGGCTGCTTCTCCTCCCGGCGCAGGACCGTTCGCGACAACGGTGCTCGAATTCGCTACGTCGGGCGGATGCGCGTCCAGCGCCACCGATTCTTCTTCCGTCGCGACGACGGCTTCGCTTTCGATCGGAAGCGGAGCGACTGCCTCACAGGGCACAGCATCGACCGGCGTCTCTTCGATCGCCGCCGACAGCTCTCGAAGGTCTGCCGCCTGCTTCAAGTACGCCGCGATCTCCGCGCCGAAGATCGACGGGTCACAACCGGCGGGTGCCTTGGCCTTTTTGTTCCCCGCTTTGCGCCGAAACGGCTCGAACGGGCCCTCATGCGCGCGCTTCGGCGCCGGGTACGCCAGCAGCGGGATCGAGACCGTCTGCACGTGCTCCGCGCCCGCCACGCCACGCAGGTATTCGTTCAGCGTGGCTTCGTCGCGCGGCTGCACGAGCGCGGACGTCAGAATCAAATCGGGCAGCCGCTGGTTGATGGCCGCGAGGGCCTGGTCCATCGAGCGGACCACGACGAGCGTGGCGCCGAGCTGCCGCCTGGCCATGTCCTTCAGGATGGCCGACTGCTTCGAATCGGGTTCGACCGCCAGCAACAAGGCCATTTAC
>JACQTH010000025.1 GCA_016210935.1 Acidobacteriota bacterium
GATTCGCCAACATCGTCGATCACATCCACCTCGCGGCGCCCGATCAGGCCGCGGCCGTCAAGTGGTACCGCCAGCATTTCGGCGGCGAGACGATGACGGAGGCGCCCGATCGACTGCTCTTCGGCGAGACCCGCGTCATCGTTCAGCGGAACGAGAAAGCGCAACCGAGCACGGGCAGCTCAATCGATCACATCGGCTTCTCCGTCCCTGATCTGGATGCCACCATGAAAGCGCTCGAAGCCGCCAGCGTCAAGATCGTTGGGCCGGCGCGCGACGTGGCCGGCCTCTTCAAGCTGGCGTTCATCGAGGATCCCTGGGGCACCCGCATCGAGGTCGTCCAGGACTCACAGAAGCTCGGCTTGCACCACATTCACCTGCGCGCGCCCGATCCGCCGGCGACGCTCGCCTGGTACGCCGACAGGTTCGGCGGTACTGTCGCCAAGCTCAAGGACCGTATCGACGGGATCAGCTATGGCGGTGTCTGGGTTCTCGCCGCAAAGGGGGATCCCAGACCGAGTCAGGGGCACTCGATTGACCACATCGGCTTCCGTCCGCTCAATGTCGATGATGCCGTGTCGGCCTTGAAGGCGAAGAGTGTCAAGGTGACGACGGAACCCCGTCCCCTGACGCTCGCGAGCGGTGTGTCGATGCGGCTCGCGTTCGTCGAGAGCCCGGAGGGCGTGCGGATCGAGCTGGTGCAGCGGTAAGGGACGAGTTGGGACACGAGTGCCATCATTCCGCTCTGTTGCTGGCAGCCCGACACAGCAGAGAGCCGTCGGCTGCGTCGCGAATTCAAGCGGACGATTGTGTGGTGGGGAACACCCATGGAAGCGCGGAGCGCCTTTGCACGACTCGTGCGCGAGGGGCACCTCACTCCGGAGGAACGAGTACGGGCCGTCAGTCGTCTTGGCCAGCTGCGCGTCGCGTGGGACGAAATACTTCCGACGGAAATAGTGCGATCGCTTGCTGGGGAGATGCCGGACACCTATGACGTCCGTGCCGCTGATGCTGCGCAACTGGCAGCCGCGCTGGTCTGGTGCCGAGAGCGTCCCAAACAACGCCCGTTCGTCTGCTTTGACGGTCGTGTCAGGACGGCGGCAGCGGCGCTTGGCTTCTCTGTTCGGCCATAAGCAGCGATGATGCCCAACGACAGACGCTGGTGGATGAAAAGGATGGACGCCGTGAACTACACGATCCTCTGCATCCTCATCTTGTTCATCTTGTTGGCGACCTTCCGCTAGGAAGTGCACCAATACCAACCTGTTACTCCGCAGCCGGTTACGATCCGGCCCCGATCACGTATCGACGCAGTGATGCCCAGGGGGACGCTGTGCTGGGCACTTCGCCCACGGACCTGTCGGCGACGGAGCGGCGCGCCGCCGCAGTAACGAACCTTCCGTGGACGATCCTTGTCGCGAGTACCGACGGCGCGGCGGCTCTCACCGAGCTCGCCAGCCGGCGCCGCCTGCTTCTCACCGGTCTGGCACTGCTTCGGGGTCTCGTCATCGCCGGCGGCTATTTCATCATTCGTGCGGTCTCTCTGGCCCTCCTGGCCACCGACCCCACGCTGTGCCGACAACGCCTACTGGCTCGTTCCCTGCTTCTCGGCGACGACGCGGTTCCGGAGCACGCCAACCCCTTCGATTTCCACCTCGAAGACGTCGCCCGGCTTCATGGCCTGCGTCGTTCCCGGCGTGCCCGTGAAGATCACGTCGCCGGGCTCCAGCGTGACGTAGCGGCTGGTGTAGCTCACGATGTTGTCGATGGAGAAGATCAGGAGGTCCGTTGTCGTCTCCTGCACGACCTTGCCGTTGAGCCGACCGATGAGCTTCAGCTTGTTGTAGTCGGCGCCCTTCACGACCGCCGGTCCAATCGGCCCGAACGTGTCGGCCGCCTTCGCGCGGAACCACTGCAGATCCGCCTTCTGCCAGCCGCGCTCGCTGACGTCGTTGCAGGGCGCGACGCCGAAGATATGGTCCTTCACCTGCGCCTCGGTGACGTTCTTTGCGCGCTTGCCGATGACGACGCAGATCTCGGCTTCGTAGTGCACGACGGTCGCATCGGCCGGGTAGATGATGTCGGCGTTGTGGCCGACGAGCGAGGTCGGGAACTTCGCAAAGAGGCCGACGTACTTCGCCGCCGGACGTTCGCCAATATGGCTCCGGTAGTTCAGACCCGCAGCGATCACCTTTTTGGCATCCGCGGGCGGCAGCAGCCTCACATCAGCCAGCTTGACCGTCCGGCCGCTCGGCTTGGGGTTTTCGAACACGTTCCCCTGCACTTCGCGGATCGTATCGCCTTCGAGCAGGCCCCACGCCGTCCGGCCGCCGGATTCGTACTTCACGTAGTGCGTGAGTGTTTGCGCTGAGGAATGGAGCCCGATTGCAACCAACAACACGGTCGTGGCCGCAACAATTCGTCCGTTCAACGTCATAGGTGTCTCCTGAGGTTCGTCTGCAAGATCAACTCCCAACGTTCACGCGCCGAACGGCGGGAGTTGACCTTGCGCGTGGCGTGCGAAAAGCCTAGAACGTAAGCCGCCCCCCAAGCTGGAACGC
>JACQTH010000337.1 GCA_016210935.1 Acidobacteriota bacterium
TTCCCGATACTCTCCAAACACGCTGCGCAGCGTGTCGGAAATTTCGCCCACCGTCGCCCGGGCTTCGACCGCCGCGACGATCGGCTCGACCAGATTCGCCTCGTCGTTCGCCGCCGCACGAACCGTCTCCAAGGCCGCACGACATTCATCCTCGCGACGACTCGCGCGCAATTTCCGCAACCGCTCGACCTGCCGTGTTTCAATCGTGGGGTCGATCTGGAGCACGTCGATCGACGCTTCAGTCTCGGCGTCGGCGAATCGATTGACGCCGACCACGATGGTTTCGTGGGATTCAATCGCGCGCTGCGCCGCATACGCCGAATCCTGAATCTGCTTCTGGATGAAGCCCGATTCGATGGCGGCCAGCGTGCCCCCGATCGCATCGATGCGGTCGAGCAAGTCGCGGGCGCCCCGCTCGATGTCGTCCGTCATCTGCTCGATCGCATACGACCCGCCGACAGGATCCACGGTGTTCGTGACGCCGGTTTCGTGAGCGATGATCTGCTGCGTCCGGAGCGCGATCCGCGCCGATTCCTCGGTCGGCAGCGCCAGCGCCTCATCCCGGCCATTGCAGTGGAGCGACTGCGTCCCGCCGAGCACCGAGGCGAGCGCCTGAATGGCCACCCGGACGATGTTGTTGTCCGGCTGCTGCGCCGTGAGGGTGCTGCCGGCGGTCTGGGTGTGAAACCGCAACTGCTGCGCTCGAGGGCTCGTCGCTCGGAAGCGGTCACGCATCAAACGGGCCCAGAGCCGGCGCGCCGCGCGGAATTTGGCGATTTCCTGCAGAAAATCGTTGTGGGCGTTGAAGAAGAAGGAAAGCCGCTGCCCGATGCTGTTGATGTCGAGTCCCGCGTCGCGCGCCGCCTGGACGTACGCCAGCGCGTTGGCGAAGGTGAAGGCGACTTCCTGCACGGCCGTCGCCCCCGCTTCGCGAATGTGATAGCCGCTGATGGAAATGGTGTTCCAGTTCGGCAGATGACGTTCGCAGAACGCGAAGACATCGGTGACGAGCCGCAGCGAGGGACGGGGCGGATAGATGTAGGTGCCACGCGCCGCGTACTCCTTCAGGATGTCGTTCTGAACGGTGCCTGACAGGCGGCCGAGCTCGACCCCCTGCCGCCTGGCGACCGCGAGGTAGAGCGCGAGCAGGATGATCGCGGTCGCGTTGATGGTCATCGAGGTGGAGACCTGGTCGAGGGGAATACCCTCAAAAAGTGTTGCCATGTCCTCGATCGAATCGATCGCGACCCCGGCGCGGCCGACTTCGCCGGCGGCCAGCGGATGGTCGGAGTCGTACCCCATCTGCGTCGGCAGATCGAAGGCCACGCTGAGGCCGGTGACGCCGTGCGCGAGGAGATAGCGATAGCGCCGGTTGGACTCGGACGCGCTGCCGAACCCGGCGTACTGCCGCATCGTCCAGAGGCGGCCGCGATACATCGTCGGCTGGATGCCGCGCGTGTACGGGAACGCTCCGGGGTAGCCGATGTCGTCTTGACAGCGCATTTCCGCGTCCTTACAATGCCATCAGTTTCCTACACTTACACCCACTCCACAATCGGCGATGCCTTAGCGCCCCCGGCCCCGGTCGAGGAGGAGCCCAAATGGACGAGATTGTCACCCGCTTCGCTCGTGATCTAGCCGATGCGATCGCTGCCGCTGTCTCGGAAGACGCGCGAGTCGAGGCGTGCCGTGAGAAGGCGCGCGCTGCCGGCTACGAAATGAAGGTCAGCCTCGAAGCGGTCGTGGGCTTCATGAATCGATCGAACACCGCGATGACGAAAGTGTCGATGCCCGCGCGCGTCGTCGCGCCGAAGCGATCGTTTGCGATCACGGCGAACGATCGGCGGTTTCTCCGATCGCTCCGCATTGCCGCGGACGAGATGGAGGAAGTGGAGTAGGGGCATGTCTCGTGGCTTCCGCCTTTAGGCGGAAGTTGTGCCGCCGTTCTTCCGGCTAAAGCCGGAAGCCACGAATCACCGGCTAAAGCCGGAAGCCACGAATCAAGACGGCTGCCTGATCGCGCCCCTCCCCGCATAACGGGCGCCCGCCCCCAGCTCCTCTTCGATTCGAAGCAACTGGTTGTACTTGGCCACGCGATCGGTCCGGCTGGCCGATCCCGTCTTGATCTGGCCGGCGCCGGTGCCAACGGCCAGATCCGCAATCGTCGTGTCTTCGGTCTCCCCGGAACGGTGTGAGATGATTGCCCCGTAGCCGGCCTGCCGCGCGAGCGCGACAGCCTCGAGGGTCTCGGTGACCGTTCCGATCTGATTCAGCTTCACCAGCACGGCGTTCGCCACGCCGTCGTCGATGCCCCGTCTGAGAATCCCAGGATTGGTCACGAACACGTCGTCGCCGACGAGCTGGACGCGCGCTCCGAGCTGGCGTGTCAGCTCGATCCAGCCGGCCCAGTCGCCTTCGGCGAGCCCGTCTTCGATCGACACGATTGGGTATTGCCGGACCCACTCCGTCAGGAGCGCGATCATTCCCTCCGATCGTCTCGCCGCAGCCCCTGATTTGTCGAAGACGTACTCACCTTCCTTGTTGCCGAACTCGCTCGCCGCGATATCGAGGGCCACCCACACGTGGCGGCCAGGCGTGTAGCCTGCTTGCTGCGCGGCTTCCAGGACGAGCTCGACCGCCTGCTCGTTCGATTTCAGGTTTGGCGCGAATCCGCCCTCGTCGCCGACGCCGGTGGACAAGCCTTGTTTTCTCAGAATCGCGCGCAGCGCGTGAAAGGTCTCGACCCCCGCGCGAAGCGCATCCGAGAAGGCCGGCAGTCCCAGCGGCATCACCATGAATTCCTGAAAGTCGACGTTCGAGTCGGCGTGGGCCCCGCCGTTCAGGATGTTCATCATGGGGACGGGGAGGAGAAAGGGCGCGCCCGCAGATTCAGTCGTGGGATCAATCTCGTGGCTTCCGCCTTTAGGCGGAAGATCTTCCGGCTGAAGCCGGAAGCCACGAAGAACCCCCTCATACAACTGCGCTATCTGTGCGTATAACGGTTGCCTCGCCGCTCGCGCGGTCGCATGGGCAAAGGCCATCGACACACCGAGAATCGCATTCGCACCGAGGCGGCTCTTTGCTGGCGTCCCGTCGAGCGTCACCATCTTGCGATCCAACATCTCTTGATCGAGGTCTTGATCGACAAGGGCGGCACCCAGCTCGCCGTTCACGTTCGCGACCGCGCGCCGGACGCCTTTTCCGCCATATCGTTGTGGATCGCCGTCACGCAGCTCGAGCGCCTCGCGCTCACCGGTCGAGGCTCCCGACGGGACCAGGGCGCGACCCCGGTCGCCGCTGGCGAGCACGACTTCGACTTCGACAGTCGGGTTGCCCCGCGAGTCCAGGACCTCGCGGGCATGAATAGTGTCAATCGTCATAGGGTGCCTAAAGTGCCTGGGGTGCCTGAAGTGACTAAAGTGCGTAGGGTGCTGAGTGTGTGCTTTCAGTCCAGGCACTCCAGGCACCTAGGCACCCCAGGCACTCTAGGCACCTCAGGCACTTCAGGCACTCTGACACCTACTGCGCCGCCTTCCGATCCGCCTCCGCTTCGATCTGTAGCGCGCGTTCGTCGATTTCCGCTACGAGCGGCTCATCATCAGTCGTGACGACGATGACCCCCTGTTCCGTCACGGTGTGGCGGCGGCGATCTTCGTCGGGGTTGTAGCCGATCAGCGCGCCGCGCGGGATGAAGACGTCACGGTCGATGATGGCGCGCCTCACTTTCGCGTGACGCCCGATTCGCACGCCGGGCATCAGGATCGACTGCTCGATGGTGCAGAAGCTGTGGACCCGAACATTCGGGCAGAGAATGCTGCCCAGGATTCGGCTGCCGGAGACGATGCAGCCCGGGGAGATGATCGAATCGAGGGCGTGGCCGCAGCGCGTGCCCTCCTCGGCGAACACGAA
>JACQTH010000338.1 GCA_016210935.1 Acidobacteriota bacterium
ATCGTCAGCGCGTCCCTTTCAGCCCGAAGGCGGCGTTCGAGTGACCGCGTCAGCCGCGCCCACACCGTCGGCTTCGTGCACTCCGCGTTCTGGCGCACCGACACGAACGAAGAGGCGTACATCGGCGACATCATTCAGGAGCTCTCGAAACGCGCCGATTCAGGAGATCCGCCGATCCTGATCGGCGTGGGTCCCCAGACGTCGTTGAAGGCGCGCGGCTGGCGTCAGCGCCTGAGCGAGTTCACGCACGGCACCAGCCAGGTGCCGTTCCGGCGCATCGAAGACCTCGCCACCTCCGGCCGCTTGTCAACGGCAGGGATCTGGAAGCAGGCCCGCCGCGATGAACGCATCCTGCACGGCAGCAGCGATCTCCGCCGCGCCGCGCGGATTCGCGGGTGTGATGTGTGGAGCATCCTGAGGCACGAGCTGAGTGGGATCGCGCTGCTGCAACTGCCGTGGTCGCGCCGGGCGATGGATCAAGCGGCATCGGCGCTGGACACCCTCGGCCCGAGCGTGATTTTTACGTACGCGGAGGCCGGGGGATGGGGCCGGGCGCTCGTGCTCGAAGCGCGGCGGCGATCGATTGTCTCCGTCGGCCTCCAGCACGGCTTCATCTATCGACATTGGCTGAACTATCTCCACGACGCCGACGAAATGCACCCGTCGCGGGCGAACGCCGCCGATCGGGGATTTCCCCGCCCGGATCTCACGCTCGTCTTCGATCGGCTCGCCGAGCGCTATCTGCGCGACTGCGGGCGCTTCCCCGCCGGGGCGATCCGCGTCACCGGCAGCGCGCGGCTCGACGCGCTCGTGTCGCGCTTCCACGCGCTCACGGGCGAGGACCGCCGCCGCCTCCGCAACGCGATTGGCGCCGGTGACAACCCCATCATTCTCGTGACGAGCAAGTTTTCTCAGATTCAAGCGCTACTGCCGGCCGTGGTCGACTGGGTCGTCCGCCATCCGAACGTCCGACTCGTGATCAAGGCCCACCCTGCGGAACCTCCCGCCATCTATCAGGGGGTGACCGGGGCGGCTCGGAACACGACAATCCTGCCCGCGTCCGCCGACCTGGCCGCGCTGCTGGCCGTCAGTGCGCTGCTCGTGACGGTGAATTCGACGGTGGCGCTGGAAGCGATGACGCTTGACGTGCCCGCCCTCGTGCTGGGACTGCCGAACAATCTGAGCCCGTTCGTGGAGGTGGGCGCGCTGGCGGGAGCCGAGCGTGCCGAACAGATCGGTCCGGTGCTGGACGCTCTCCTATATGATGAGGGGCGCCGCTCCCAGCTCGCAACGGCCCGGCGCGCCTTCATCGAGCACTTTGGCCTGATGTCGGACGGGCGCGCCGCGGCGCGGGCCGCGGAAGCGATACTGGTCCTGTCGCGGGTCGGGATCGGGGGACAAGGGCCCTGACCCCATCATCGAAGGAGTTCCTTTTGCGTGCGCTGATTACCGGAGGAGCAGGATTCGTCGGATCGCATCTCGCGGAGACCTTGCTCAATCGCGGTCACGAGGTCCTGATTCTCGACAACCTGGCGACGGGGTCGATCGACAACATCTCCCATCTCAAGGGACGCGAGGGGTTTGGCTACGCGATCGAGACGATCGCGAACGAGCCGGTGCTGGCCGAGCTCATCGATCGGAGCGACGTGGTCTTCCATCTGGCCGCCGCGGTCGGCGTCAAGCTGATCGTGGAAGAACCGGTGCACACGATCGAGACGAACGTGCACGGCACCGAAGTGGTCCTGAAGCACGCGAACAAGAAAAAGAAGCTGGTCGTCATCGCGTCGACCTCCGAAGTGTACGGTAAGAGCACGGCGGTGCCGTTTCGGGAGGACGCGGATCTCGTCATGGGACCGACGCCGAAGCATCGCTGGGCCTACGCGTGCAGCAAGGCGATCGACGAGTTTCTCGCGCTGGCCTATTGGAAAGAGAAAAAGCTCCCGGTCATCATCGTCCGGCTTTTCAACACGGTCGGCCCGCGGCAGACGGGTCAGTACGGGATGGTGCTGCCGACGTTCGTCCGACAAGCGCTGGCGTCGCAGCCGATTACGGTGTTCGGCGACGGCACACAGTCGCGCAGCTTCACGTACGTCGGAGATGTCGTCGACGCGCTGGTCAGGCTCGTTCAGGAGCCGAAGGCGGTCGGGGAGGTTTTCAACATCGGGAACGGCGCCGAGATCTCCATCGGAGACCTGGCCGAGCGGGTCAAGACGCTCGCGAAGAGCGCCTCCGCCATCGTGAAGGTGCCGTACGATCAGGCGTACGAAGCGGGTTTCGAGGACATGCCGCGGCGCGTGCCGGACATCAGCAAGATTCGAAACCTCATCGGGTACGAACCGAAGGTTCACCTCGACGAAATCATCTGCCGCGTGATTGATTACTTCCGCAAACGGTAGTTCCTTGTTGCAGACCGTCAGGAAATCGCTTCGATCCGGCGCCGAGCGGGCGCTCCTGCGGGCCGCGCGGCCCGTCCGGCGGGTGCTGCTGGCGGCCGGCCGCGACCGCGCGCCCGCGCTGCCGGAGATCGTGCAGATCGAAGGCACGAATATCTGCAACGCCAAATGCGTCTTCTGCCCGCGCGACGAGATGGATCGAAAGCAGGGCGTGATGGAGATGGCGCTCTTCAGGAAGGTCGTCGACGAATGCGCCGACCTGGGGATCCGTCACGTGCGCCTGCACAATTACGGCGAACCGTTCATCGATCGCCAGCTCGTCGAGAAGACGCGGTACGCCAAGCAGCGCGGCATCGCCGAGGTCGGGATGATCAGCAACGGATCGCTCATCACCGAAGAGGCGGCCCGGGGCCTGATCGAGGCGGGGCTCGACGCGATCAACATTTCCGTCGACGCCGCCGGCCGCGAAGTGTTCGAGTCGACGCGCGTCGGCCTGAAGTACGACAAAGTGATCGGGAACATCGAGCGGCTCGTGCGGATCCGCGCCGAGATGGGCCGGCGGCGGCCGAAACTGATTCTGTCCTTCGTGCGGCAGGGCCGATCGGATGAGGAACAGGCGTTCATCGAGCGCTGGCGTCCGATCGCCGACAAGATTCACATCACCGACCTCCACAACTGGGCCGGCACGCTGCATCAGAACAGCGACGTGCGCTTTCCGTGCTATCGCCCGTGGCTGACCTTCACGGTGCTGTGGGACGGACGCGTCGCCCTCTGCTGCGCCGATTTCGACGGACGCGAGATTCTCGGCAATGCCAGGACGTCGAGCATCAAGGAGATTTGGAATTCTGATGCGTATCGGCGCGTCCGCCGTGAACATCTCGAGAGCGGCGGACCCCCGATCTGCCGCACGTGCGATTTGCCGCGGAAAGATTCGCCGCTCTGGATCACGAAGCTGGCGTAGATTTGGAGAATGAGTCGTAGTGCGCGGCTCTAGCCGGGCTGTAGCCGGGGCACGTTCGGCTGAGCTCGTGTTTGCTGCTATAATTTTTGTTCGGCCTATCTCTTAGCCGGGCGGGGTTTCAACATGCTGCACCCACGAACGCTCGTCGCCGCGCTCTCGATCATCGGCGTCCTTGCCTCCCCCGCGCTCGCCGGCGAGGTGCGCATCGACATGCGCAACGGGCGCGTGACGCTCGAGGTGCGCGAGGCCACCGTGCAGGAAATCCTCGCGGAATGGGCGCGCGTGGGCGGCGCAACCATTCTCAACGGCGAAAAGATCCCCAGCGAACGCGTCACCTTGCAGCTCAACGACGTGCCCGAGATGCGGGCGCTGGAGATCGTGCTGCGGTCCGCGGCGGGATTCGTCGCGGCCCCTCGCCGCGCCGGCTTCGACGGCGTGTCGACGTACGACCGCATCATGGTCCTGGCGACGAGCAGTCCGCCGCCCGTGACGGCAGGATATCCCCAGGTGCCAACGCCGTCCGGCATGGTACAGCCGATGCCGCTCCCGGATTCCGACATGCTCGAGCAGACACCGCCGGGGATGATTCGAACACCCATGTATCCGGGAATGCCCGCGGGCGCTCAGCCGGGATACAACCCGCAACTCGGATACACCACTCAGCCCGGAATGATGACGCCGTATCAGCCTGCGACCAACCCGACAGGGGCGATCAATTACGGGACGCAGCCAGGTGGGGCGATCACCATCTCGCCACAGAATCCGATGGGGGTGTACCCGGGGACGTCGCCGGTTCCTGGCGCGATCATCGTCCCGCAGCCCACGCCCGGCATGCCGGCGGTTCCGCCGAAGCCGCCGGGGCCTCCGCGGTAGTCGATTCGCGCGATCTGGAAAAATTCCGTTCGCCCTGAGCTTGTCGAAGGGCGAATCGAGCGTTTTCGTGCTTCGACAGGCGCGTCCTGAGCGACGTTCGGGCTTCGACACGCTCAGCCCGAACGGAGTCGAAGGGCTCAGCACGAACGGACCTGTTTCGGCCGCTCACGGCCTCCGGAGCCAGACGCTGAACATCGGCGTCTCCCGATCAGGAAGATAACTGGCCTCGAGCCAGGCGCGCAGGCCATCGGTCTCCATGAAGAACTCGGAGGACCCCCACTGGTCCTTCTGCAGCGCGACGAGCGCCGGCGGACGACGCCGCAAATCGTCCAGCAATCCCGTTGAGCCATAGCCGCGGCGATCGGCCTCGAACCCGATGATGATCGGACGACTCCAGAAAAACCGCGACGAGCTGACCCGCTCGCTCTTCCAGCAGACGCTGCCGCCCGAGAATCCGAACACGAAGATCGGGTCGTCTGGTGAGGTCACCCGCCGCACATAGCGCGTCAGCTCGTCGATCTCCAGGGCATCGTGCTTCTCGCCTCTGAATCGACGCAGGTACGTCGCGCGATCCAGATGACCCCGCACGTAGGCGAGATCGTAGCGGACGTTCTCGAGAATCCCCGGCAGCCCCCCGAAGCGGAATCCCCAAACGGGCTGCTCGGCTCCCACTCTCCAGATACCCGCGAGGAGGAGGGCGACCACCGTGCAGCGAATCCACCGCGAGCGGTCGAGCGCGCTGTCAAGACCGGCGGCCGCGGCCAGGGCGAGCGCGGGTGCAGCCTGCACGAAATAGTTCGGGAGATCACGGCGACCATTGACGGCGATTGAGAGCGTCGCGGCCAGTACCCACGCGAGCGTCACGAGCGCCGAGGGTCGCGATTGGACCTGTGATGCGAGCAGCAGAGCCCCGAGACCTCCCAGAAACCACAGCATGTCGACCCTCGCGCGTTCGATGGGCAACGACAACGGATAGAGCAGCATGCTCGAGACACTCTCGTAGGTCTCGTTCGCATAGCGGAGGTTGTAATCAATCGTCGCCAGTCGCAGATCGAGGAGCGCCCCATTCGCGACCAAGTAAAGGAGAACTCCCGCCGACACGGCCGCAAAGCCGACGTCAATCCACGCGAGATCGTGGAGAGTCTCCCGATGATCGCGAGTCGTGCCGCCCTTCCACACCCAGACGGCCACGGCTAGTGGC
>JACQTH010000330.1 GCA_016210935.1 Acidobacteriota bacterium
ATCGGGATCGCAAATCCGATCCCGATGTTGGCGGCCCGCTGGTCGCTGATGATCGCGGTGTTGATGCCGACGACTTCGCCGCGGATATTCAGGAGCGGTCCCCCCGAATTGCCCGGATTGATCGCGGCGTCAGTCTGTAACACGTCCTGCCAGCGCTGGGGCGAAACCTCAAACGGCCGCTCCGACGCGCTGATGACCCCGACGCTGACGGAATGGTTGTTGCCAAACGGGTTGCCGATCGCCATGACCCAGTCGCCGGGCTTCATAATGGCGGAGTCGCCGAATTTCGACTCGGCCAGCGGCTCCTTGGGCAGCTCCGTCATCTTGATCAGCGCGCTGTCGGTCAGCGGATCACGGCCGATGATCTTGGCTTCATACTCCTTTTCCACATTGCCGTAGAGCGAGACGTTGATCTTCGTCGTGTCCTCGACCACGTGATTGTTCGTCAGGATGTAGCCATCCTTGCTGATGATGAAGCCGGTCCCGGCGGCAAACGTCACCTGATCGCGCGGCCGCTGGCGGGGCGAGGGCTCCGGCTGCCCGAAGAAGCGGCGGAACAGATCGTCGCCGCCAAACAGATCCGTCAGCTCCTGCGCGCGGCGTCTCGATTCGGTTCGAATGTTGACGACCATGGGACTGGCGTTCCTGGCGATATTGCGAAACGTGCCGGCGTCCAGCGCGCCGGCCAGCGGCGCGCTGTTGAGGGCCGGCACCGCAAGGTCCTGCGCGGACGAGGGTGGCGACAAATCGAGCCGCGACGCAATCACCATCCCGACGGCCAGCGACGCGACCGCAATCAACAGGACATAAAAGAAGGTGGTCTTTCGTTGGGACATGAAGCAGCCTCCAGTAAAGCCAAACGCTCCCGTTCTGAGTTCTGAGTGATGAGTTTGCAGCAGGAACCGAAAACTCATGACTCAAAACTCACAACGCACAACTAGATCAAGGCGACTATCTCCGTCTGGGCCGCGCCGGTGACCAGCGCTTCGCCGGCACCGTAGTACATATTGATTTCCGTCCGCACGCCGAACGAGTCGAAATACACCCCTGGTTCGATCGTAAACCCTGTCCCGGGCAGGAGTCGCCGATCGTCGTGGGTCTCGTAGTCGTCCATGTGGACGCCGTTTCCGTGCACGGCTTCCCCCAGGCTATGACCCGTACGGTGGATGAAATATTCCCCAAGCCCGGCGGCCTCGATGACGCCCCGGGCGCGCCGATCGACTTCCCAGCCGCACAGGTCACGTTTCTCGCAGGCCGCGTTACGCACCAGCTCGATCGCGGCATCCCGTGCCGCGCAAATGACCGAGAACGGCCGCGCGTACTGCTCAGGCACCTTCGAGCCCGTATACCCGACCCAGGTGATGTCAGCAAACACCGAGCCGTGGTCCTGCAGCTTTCCCCACAAGTCCAGCAGCATGACCTCGTCGCGCGCGATTCGACGATTGTGCCGATCGTCGGGCGAGTAGTGAGGGGAGCCGGCGTCCTCCTGGGCGGCCACGACCGGTGGCGAATCGGTGACGAGCCCGGTTTCGGCCAACCACGCCGTCATGAGCTGCTGGATGTCGAGCTCGGTGGTCGCGACGCCCTTCCTGAGGCGTTCCGCGATCGTCTCGAAGGCGCGGTCCTTGATCGCATAAAGACGGGTTGACGCCAGGACATGCGATTCGAGCTGCTGATCAGTCCAGCGCGCTTCGAATCGCTGAACCAGATCGCCCGACGAGACGACCTCGACGCCGCGTTGCCGGACCGATTCGACCGTGCCGGCGTCGACGCGCGAGACGTACGGAATCGCACACTTGGGCGAGTATTCCATGGCGACGCGGCCGACGCCCGACAACAGCCCGTCCAGGCCGCGTTCGAGCTGGACACGACCCGCGTAAGGCGTCTTGCTGCCGGGAAGCGCATCGAGGACCGAGGGTTCGATGGAATGAACGAGGCCGCGTGGCTCCCCGTGGCTGGGGATCAGGTAATACCACCGCCGCGTCGTCATTTTCCCCGTGCCAGCGAGGCCCACCAGCCCCGCCGCAATCGGGTTTGCGCCGTGGAAATCGTACAGCAGCCAGCCATCGAGGCCGTCTGCCCGTAACGCCGCCTGTACCGCGGCGACATCCAGGGCCATAAACAGACAGTATAACTCCCGCGCGGCGCTGCCAAGGTCCGCTCTCGATCTCTTGGACGCAAGCCGCGCCACGAAAGTTGGGATCCCAAACACGAAGACCGACTTCCACGTCACAAGGCACAAAGGCACGAAGATCGTCTGCCTTGGCGTCTTTGTGTCTTTTTGGGAGGATATCGTCCTTCTCCATGTCCGTCGAGCTCTTCGACCACACCGGCGACATTGGCGTGCGGCTGACCGCGGCCTCGCGGGAAGAACTGTTCGGCATTGCCGCCCTCGCCCTGACGGACATCCTCACGGCCGCCGACTCCGTCGAGGTGCGCGAGACGGCGGACCTTCGCGTGAGCGCGGCTGGAATGGACCTGCTCTTGCTGGAGTTCCTCAGCGAGCTGCTGTTTCGCTTCGATGCGCGGGGATGGCTCACCCGGCGCGCCGATGTCACGATAGACGAGAGGGGCGATGCTCTGTCGCTCACGGCACAGGTGCACGGTGAACCGCTCGATCCGGAACGGCATGGCATCAAGGTGCTGGTGAAGGCCGTAACGTATCATGGGCTGGAGGTGAGAAAAGGTGACGATTCCTGGCAAGCCACAGTTGTGTTCGATGTTTAGCGCAAACGCAGCACGAAGCCCCAAAGACACGAAGACAAACATTTAATGTCTTGTGTCTTTGTGTCTTCCGGTCTTCGTGCTCTCTTGCTCTTGTGTCTTGAGGTGAGGGAATCATGCAGATCGAACAGCTCGATTCGTACCGCTGGCGCATCCCGCGGGAAGGCCGGATGCGCGTCGACGGGATCGTCTACGCCGACGAACGGCTGATCGCCGGCGTTCGTGACGATCCCGCGCTCACGCAGGTCAAGAACGTCGCCCACCTTCCGGGCATCGTCGGCGCGTCGTTTGGGATGCCCGATATCCACTGGGGGTACGGGTTTCCAATCGGCGGCGTGGCGGCAATGGACGAGGAAGACGGCGTCGTCTCGCCGGGCGGCGTCGGCTACGACATCAATTGAGGCGTCCGGCTGCTGCGCTCAGGTCTGAGCCGCACGGACGTCCAGAACAACCTGCGCGAGATCGTCGCGCAGATGTACAAGCATGTCCCGACCGGCGTCGGCGCGCATCGCCGCGACCTCAAGCTGTCACGGCCCGAGCTGATGCGCGTGCTCGCCGAGGGGGCGGCGTGGGCCATCAAGGAGGGTTTCGGATGGCGGGGCGATGTCGACAACCTCGAGGAAGGCGGCTGCATCCGCGGTGCTGATCCCGAGCAGGTCTCGGAACGGGCGCTCGAGCGCGGCGCGGGACAGCTGGGCACGCTCGGTTCGGGCAATCATTTTGCCGAAATCCAATACGTCACCGAGATCTACGACGAGCGGATCGCGGAGGCGTTCGGCCTCTTCGTGGATCAGATCACCGTGATGATTCACAGCGGATCGCGCGGGCTGGGGCATCAGGTCTGCGAGGACCATCTGCGCGTGATGGTGCAGGCGGCGGCTCGGTACGGCATCGAGCTGCCCGATCGCCAATTGTGCTGTGCGCCCCTCAGCTCGCCCGAGGCGAAGCGATACCTCGCGGCGATGTCGGCGGCCGCCAACTTCGCCTTCGCGAATCGCCAGGTGATGGCACATTGGGTCCGCGAGAGCTTCGCCGCGGCGCTTGGCATTCCGGTCGAGCGGACGGGAATGTCCGTGGTTTACGACGTCTGCCACAACATCGCGAAGTTCGAAACGTTCACGGTCGAGGGGCGCGATCGCCGTCTCTGCGTGCATCGGAAGGGCGCGACCCGCGCGTACCCGCCGGGCCATCCGGCGACCCCGGCGCCCTATCGCGAGACCGGACAACCGGTCCTGATTCCGGGCGACATGGGGCGCTATTCGTACGTGCTCGCCGGCACCCAGCGCGCCTACGAGCAGACGTTCGGCTCGACCTGCCACGGCGCCGGCCGCCGGCTGAGCCGCGCCGCGGCCAAGCGGGCGTCCCGGGGTCACGCCCTGCTGCGCGAAATGGAGGACCGCGGCGTCGTGGTGATGGCCGCCGGCATGGCGACCGTCGCGGAAGAGATGCCGGACGCCTATAAAGATGTGGCGGATGTCGTCCGGGTCGTTCACGAAGCGGGCCTCAGCACGCGCGTCGCCCAATTGCGCCCGATCGGGGTGATTAAAGGATAGCTATAATCAACTTGCCGCCTGTTAACAGGAATTGCCGTGTCCAGACGCAACTTTTATCCGATCTGTCTGCTCGTCGTCTTCGGTGCCGTGGTGATGGCTCAACAGCCGCCCCCGGCGCCGCCGGCGCAGCTGCCGCCCGTCACCTTCAAGGTCGAGATCAACTACGTCGAAGTCGACGCGGTCGTGACCGATGCGGCGGGCAACTTTGTCTCGGACCTGAAGCCGTCCGACTTCCAGATTTTCGAGGACGGGAAGCCGCAGAAGGTCTCGGCGTTCTCGCTGATCAACATCCCGATCGAGCGCGCCGAAACGCCGCTTTTCGCCAGAGAGCCGATCGAGCCGGACGTCCGGTCGAACGATCGTCAGTTCGACGGGCGCCTGTACGTGATCGCGCTCGACGATCTGCATACGCATCCCCTGCGGTCCGTACGGGTCAAGCAGGCGGCGAAACAGTTCATCGAACGGCGTCTGGGCGCGAACGATCTGGCGGCCGTCGTCCATCTGAGCGGCCGCGCGAATGCGGCCCAGGACTTCACGAACAACCGCCGGCTGCTCGTCGCCGCCGTGGACAAATTCCTGGGCCGGAAGATCCCGTCCGCGACGCTCGGCCGCATCGACGAGTACTACCGGCTGCGCGATCTGCGCGAGCCGGGCGAACGGATCAACGATCCCAACGACTTCGAGCGGGGGTATCAGGCGCGGCAGACGCTGTCGTCGGTGAAATCGCTGGCGGAGTGGATGAGCGGGATCCGCGGGCGGCGGAAGGCGATCGTGCTCATCAGCGAAGGAATCGACTACGACATTTACGACATCTTCAACGCACGTGACGCGACGACCATCATGGAAGAGGCCCGCGACGTCATCGCCGCGGCCACGCGGGGCAACGTCAGCATCTACGGCGTCGATCCCCGGGGGCTGACGAGTCTCGGTGATGAAGCGATCGAGATCCAATCGCTTCCCGATGACACGTCGCTCGGACTCGGCCCGCAGTCGCTGCTGAACGAAGTTCGTCTCTCGCAGGACAGCCTGCGTGTGCTTTCGGACGAGACGGGCGGGTTTGCCGTCGTGAACACGAACGATTTCGTCGACGCGTTCGATCGCATCGTGCGCGACAACAGCTCGTATTACCTCCTGGGCTACTACCCGACCAACGAGCGGCGCGATGGACGGTTCAGGAGAATCGAGGTGCGACTGAGCCGGCCCGGTCTGGCGGTCCGGGCGCGGAAGGGATATGTAGCGCCCCGCGGCAGGCCCAGCACGCCGCCGGCGCTGGCGGCCGGATCGAACGATGCATCCACCGCGATTCGTGAAGTGCTCAACAACCCGCTGCCCGTCTCGGGGTTGTCCCTGTCGGTCTTTGCCGCTCCCTTCAAGGGGGTCGCCCCGAATGCCTCGGTGGCCGTGACGGTGGAAGCCAGCGGCGCCGACCTGAAGTTCACCGAAAAGGACGGCAAGTTCGTCAACTCCGTCGAGCTCTCGATGATTGCGGTCGATGCCGACGGGAAGTCGAAGGGCGGCGATGGCGCGACGCTCAACATGGGCCTCAAGCCGGACACGTATCAGCGCGTCAGCACGGGCGGCGTGCGGATGATTTCGCGTCTGAATCTGCCACCGGGCCGGTATCAGCTTCGCGTGGCCGGTCGGGAGACCGGCGCCGGGAAGGCGGGGATGGTCGTGTACGACCTCGAAGTGCCGGACTTTTCAAAAGCGCCCCTGTCGATGAGCGGGGTCGTCTTGACCTCCACGAGCGCGGGGCAAGTCATGACGACACGGCCGGACGAGTCGTTCAAGGACGTGCTGCCGGGACCTCCGACCACGCGCCGTGACTTCGATCGCAGTGAGACGGTTGGGTTGTTTGCCGAAGTCTATGACAACGAGGGCGCGAAACCGCATCAGGTCGACATCGCGACGACCGTTCGCGCCGAAGGCGGGACGTCCGTCTTCCAGCACCGTGAAGAGCGCGCCAGCTCGGAGCTGGGAGGCGCGCGCGGGGGCTACGGCTACACCGCGCAGTTTCCGCTGAAGGACATGCGACCGGGGCTCTATGTGCTGAGGGTCGAGGCGCGTTCACGATTGAGGTCGGACGATCCGGTCGCCCGCGAGACGGTCTTTCGCGTGCGGTGATTCGTGGATGACAAGACCAGCGTCGGTCTCGATCCGCGGGTCGCGGCAGCGTTGGCCTACCTCGGCTGGTGGGTGACGGGCCTCATCATCCTCGCCGCGGAGCGCCGGAACCGGTTCGTTCGGTTCCACGCGATGCAGTCCACCCTCGCACTCGGGGTGTTGTCGATCGGCGGGCTCGCGCTCTGGCTCGCGAGCTTCGCCAGCCTCGTGGTCACGGGGTGGGCATTCCTGCCGCTGATGGGGCTGGCGCAGCTCGCGTGGGTCGCCGGCGTCATCGTCTGGGCGATCTGCCTCTATCAGGCCGCGAACGGCCGGTGGTTCAAGCTGCCGGTGTTCGGCGACCTGGCCGAACGGCGCGTCTAGCCGTGCTTGCACGGCTAGTAACGAAGCTTCGCGTGCTTCACCGGTCGGTTTTAGGCGAAGCGTCGTTACATCACCCCTTCGGCGGTTTCTTCTTTTCGTCCTTGCCCTCGTCGAGCGTCTTCACGCGCGTGGGCTTGATCGTGCCGTTCGCATGGGAGAACACGTAGTTGTTCGAGTCCATGTTCGGCTTGCTGGGCGTGTTGAGCGTCACGGTGATGATCTCACCGGGCTCCATCGGTTTTTTGTGGATGTACCGCGCGCCGGTCACCGGATTCCGCTGCCTGTCCCACCAGTATTCCTCGACCTTCAACCCGGCGATCCGGCCTGTGGAGACGTTCTGTACCTTGAAGACGGTGACGATCTCGTCTTTCACCCGCTTTGACTCGGGCTGCGTGTAGTTGATGCGGGCCTCGCCCTTGACCGGCGGGATGTAGGCCGATTTCGTCGCTTGCGCCGACGCCGATATCGCCGCGCCGCCCGCGAGCGCCGTGACCAGACCTGCGAGAACGAGCATGCGAGTGCGCGTCATGATGAGCTCCCCCGGGGCATGAGAAGTGAGGACGACGAACGAAAGCGGAGCCGATTATAGGAGGAGCAGGGAGCAAGGAGCAAGGAGCTCCTGACTCCTACATCTCCCCGTTCCAATCCTCCGGCTCCGGCTGCGTGGCGCGGAAAATCTCGAGATGCCACTTGCCGCCGCCCCACGGCTCGATGACCTCGGTGGCGACCACGTCGACCAGGATTTCCGCGTACGAGCGGCCCTCAGGATCTCCCTCGAGATGATAGGCCGGCTCGTCCCAGGCAAAGGTGGGATACAAGACGATGGTGAGGAACAGATCGTACCCATCGTCGATGACGACGAGCTGGGCGCAGGGCCGCTTCAGGGTCGAGTGGTAGATCAGGTATTTCTCCGCGCTGTGGGCGCGGATATAGCGCTTGACAGCGAACTCGCGGGCGACGATCTCTTCGACCGCAATCTTCTTGTCCCAGCAGTCGCGGCAGTAGCGCTCTTCGCCGCGGGGTTCCGAGACCTCCTTGGCGCCGCAGAGCGCGCATCGCGATTTGGCGACCGATTTACGGGGCATTGGAATTGATCTTACCAAGATTAGCCACAGAGAACCCACCGCGACGCCGAACAGTCTCGGGGTTCGGGATTCGGGGTTCGTGGGTGCGTCTTGCGAATCCCGGATCCCAAATCTCGAATCCCGAGGCCTTCACACTCCGTGGTCTCCGTGGTGAAACGTCTTATGACTGCTGACTCCCGACTTCCGACTGCAATGCCGGCTCGTACATCAGCTCCACGTACTGCTTCACCATCCGCCGTGTGCTGAAACGCGGGACGATGCTCCGGATCGCTTCGCGGACGATCTTGAGCCACCGGTGCGGGACATCGCGGCGATCGCGATCGTAGAAGACCGGGACAACCTGCTCCTCGAGCAGCCGGTAGAGCGCATCAGCATCCGCGTGATCGACGGCCACAGGATCGTCGCTGGCCGGACGGCCCTCGATCAACCAGCCGTTGGCGCTGTTGTACCCTTCGGCCCACCAGCCGTCGCCGATGCTCAGATGAGGCACGCCGTTCATGGCCGCCTTCATGCCGCTGGTGCCGCTGGCCTCGAGCGGCTTGCGCGGGGTGTTCAGCCACACGTCGCAGCCCTGCACCAGAAAATGGGCGACGTGCAGGTCGTAGTCGTCGACGAACGCAACGCGCCCGCCGAACGCGGGATCGACGGCGCGTTGGAACACCCGCTGCAGGTGCGCCTTCCCGATGTCGTCCGCCGGATGCGCTTTGCCGGCGAACACGACTTGGACCGGACGTTTGGCCGCGGCGAGGATGCGGGCCAGCCGGTCGGGGTCCGTGAAAATCAGCTCGGGACGCTTGTAGCCGGTGAAGCGCCGCGCGAAGCCGATCGTCAAGGCATCGGGGTCGAGCAGCGTGCCGACGGCCACGACCTGAGCCGCGCTGACGCGATCGTGCCCCCAGCGTTGCCGCGCGCGCTCGCGCACGAACGCAAACAGATTCGTGCGCAGAGTCCGCCGGACATCCCACAGTTCAGCGTCCGGAATCTCGAGCAGGCGATCCCAGAAGGCCTCGTCTTCATACCGCTCACGCCAATCCGCTCCCAGATGCTTCTCGAACAGCTTCGCCAGATCCGGTGCGACCCACGTGGACACGTGCACGCCATTGGTGATCGCGCGGAGGGGCGGC
>JACQTH010000335.1 GCA_016210935.1 Acidobacteriota bacterium
CGGCAACATCATCGGCCGAGTTGAAGATAAATCGACCGTAGAACATCTTCAAGACGGTACGGTGATCGTCCGTCAGGTCGTAGGCGAAGCCGAGGCGCGGCGCGAAGCCGACGGTTTCGGAGACCGTCTCGGCGCCGACGGTGCGCGGCGCCACGAACGCCTGATAGAACGGGTTGTTCCAGCTCGCGAGCATCGGGTGCCCGTTCGGGGAAACCGCCTGCTCGGGCCAGCCGTCGCGTTAGAACTCGAGCCGGCCACCGAGATTCAGCGTGAGACGATTGTTGTACTTCCACGTATCGCTTACGAAGGCTGCGTTGTACACGACGTCGTTAATCGGCGCGACCGGGGTGTTGTACAGGTCGACCTGATTCACGAGGCCCCTGTTGTCGCGATAGAAGATGTCGAAGGGTTGGTCGAGCCCGCGCTTACGACGATCACGTTTCCAGTCATACCCGAACTTGAAATCGTGGCTGCCGTGCCACCCGTCCTGGAAGTAGCTGAGTGAGGCGTAGAACTGCGGTTTGAACCGCTTCTGGTCCTGGTAACTGTTGTTGGCGCCCCCATCAAAGAAGACGTTCGTGGCGGTGTCGAGCCGGCCCGGTCCCCAAGGTCCCGAATAGAGGCCGGCCTCGATCGTCGGACGCAGCGGGAAGAAGTTGTACCAGTGCGCGGCCATGACGTCGAGGAACGCACGACTGCCCAGGACGCTGGTCCACTCGACCTTCATCGGATAGTTGCGCGAGCTCTGATAGCGGGCGGCGGAGAGCGGCGTGGACGGGCCGATACCGCGCTTGTCCTGCAGCTTCTCGCGCTTGTTCAGGAAGCCGATGATCTGGTTGTTCTTTCCGAGCTGGAACGTACCCTTGAACGTGTACTTGTTCGAGAGCTTCGACCGTTCGAGCTCGTCGAAGCCGAGGATGGTCTTGTATTGATCGTTGAGACGGTAGCTATAGAAAAACCACGCCTTTCGTTTCCAGATCGGACCGCCGACGTTGCCGTTGAGGTCGTACTGGCGATCGATGGGGTTGCCGCGCCGCAGCGCCGAGCGGACGAAGAACCCGTTGTTGTCGCGCTGATTCGAGACCCGGAGGTTGTCGGGTACGTTGTCGCTGATCGTCGCGTCGCCCTCCCAGTCGCTGTACCAGTTCCCGGAGAATCGATCGCCGCCCGACTTCACGCTGATGCTGAGCGAGGCGCCACCCGCGAAGCTCTCCGCGCTGTTGCCGGCGCCCCCGACCGAGAACTCCTCGAACGATCCGAAGTCGAAGTACCCGGCGTTGGCCGAGGTGCCTTCGGTCGTGTCGATGCCTTCCAGCTTCGTCTGATTCTGGTCATCGAATCCGTAGGTGCGATAGCCCGTCTGCGTGCCGGTATGCGACCCGCCGACGTCATAGGACGTCATCTGCATTCCGGGCGCCTGCGCCATCGCCGCCCAGATATCCCGCGCGTTCGGAATTTCGGTCAGCAGCTCCTTCGTGAAGTTCGTGCCCATCGTCGTGGTGGTCGTATCCACGACCGGCGATTCCCCTGTCACCGTGACCGTCTCCTGCAGCGTTGCCACCTGGAGCTGGGCGTCCACGGTCAGCGTCTGGTTGATCACGACGCGGATGTCCTCGCGCCGGAGCGTGGTGAAGCCCGGCAGCTCGAACGCCAGCGTGTAGAGGCCGGGCGGGAGGGCGAGAAAGCGATAGGCCCCGTCGCCCCCCGTGACCTGTACCTGCGGCTGTATCAGCGCGGGACTGGTCGCGGTCACGGTCACGCCCGGGAGCACAGCCCCCGTGTTGTCCGTCACGACGCCGTTGACGCGGCCCCGGAAGTCCTGCGCGCTCGCGAGCGCACCGGACAGGACCACCAGTGTCATCGTCAAGACTGAGAACCTGGAGACGCGTCTGCCGAACGACACGATCGTTGCGTTTCTGGACATGATGGGTTCCTCTGGCGGATTTGTCACAACGTGAACGGCAACGTGCACGATAGTCCGCCCCTTGGTCCCGGCCCATCCGGCCCAGACTGTATTTTGGTTCCGGACAACCCATGAGTTCGGCACGGCCGGGCCCGGCACGCTGTAACATTGATGAATGCCCCTCAGCTGGCGTTTCGGCGGGCGCGGCGTCCGCCCGGCGTCTCGTCGTTCGCACCGCCCGACGATCCGCGTCGCCCTCTTCCTCGGCTTCGGCCTGATTTGCGGGATCTGGGTGTTCGCCGGGGTGTATTTCACCGGCCGCCTGGCCGATCTCGAGGAACGGTCCTCAGCGGTCAACGCGCGCTACATGCACGCCCAGGAGCTGCTGACCACGGCACGAAGCCAGGTGCTGCTGGGATCGGTGTTCGTGCGTGACGCGCTGCTCGACGCCAGCCCGGCCGCCAGCGATCAGTACCGCAGGAACCTGCGGGAGACCTCCGCGACGGCCGAGAGCGCGTTGCGGGAGTACGTCCCCGTGATCGATTCGCCAGCGGAGCGGGCGCGGCTCGTGGAGCTGCGGCGCGACGTCGACAACTTTCGGGACACCGTGTTCGAGATCCTGGAAACCGACAGCAGCCGCTGGCTGCAGGAAGCTCGCACGCTCATTCGGCAGCAGATCATGCCGAAGCGCGAAGGCGC
>JACQTH010000336.1 GCA_016210935.1 Acidobacteriota bacterium
CCGCGAATTCGGACCGATTTCCCGAGATCGTCCGGTGTCAAGGCCGCGATCGTCTCGAGCAGCAGTTGCCAGCTTTCCTCCCACCGCGCGAAGATGTGGTCGCGGGTGTCGGCCGGCTCGCGTTCGAACTCGGAATCACGATTCCGATCCGGCTTCTCCCCGTCGGAGGTGAGGAAGTCCGTCCACCGGGACCGCATGTTGCCGGCCATGTGCTTCATGACGAGTGCGATGCTGTTCGCCTCCGGATCGAGCGTCGCGAACAGATGCTCGTCCGACACCTGCGCCAGCGCCTTGTCGGCCTGCGCCTTGAGCTTTCGCAATTGCAGATGCACGTCGTCGAGATAATGCCGGCTGATCGAGGTCATTACCGCTTCCCCTGGTACTCCTCGTCGGTGACTTTCTCCATCCACTTCGTCTCGCCGCCGAACCCGACCGCGACCTGCACGAGCGGCTGGCCCGGAACCGCGCCGTGCCAGTGCGCGACGTGCGGGCCGGTATAGTCGCTCTCGCCGGGGTCGAGCTTCTTCATGGGCTGCCCGCGCCTCTGAATCCGCGCCCGGCCTTCCTGGACGAAGAGAAGCTGGCCGCGCTCATGACTGTGCCATGCGGACCGCGCTCCCGCTTCGAAGCGCCGGCGCGAGACGCTCAGCTCTTTGGCGTCCAGCGTGGAGGTCTTGCCCGTGAAGCGCGGGTCGTCTGGCGGCTGCGGGGCAATCTGCTGCGCGTGCGCGATCCAGCGGATCGACAGCGCGATCACAAGGACGACCCAGAGGCAGGCGCCGATGAGTTGCCGGTTTCGCATGTCACACCTCGTTCAGTCGGAAGTCTGAAGTCTGAAGCCGGAAGTCGGAAGCCAGGAGCTAGGAGTAAGGAGCCGGCACGAGCCCCTGATCCTAGCTCCTAGCTCCTAGACTTCTCTCACTTCATGGGGGAGTAATCCGTTGCATCCATGAAGATCGATTCGACCTTCGCCGTGAGCCGGCCGTTGACCTCGGACTCCTTCGCGACCTTCTGCCACTCGGGATCCTTGCGGAACGCGTCCCAGCTCTGTTTTGCCGCTTCCCGGCTCTTGTGCGCCAGGACGTAGATCAGCGTGTTCTGCGACAGCGGCGCGTCCTGCGGGCTCCAGTAGCCGATATTCGTCATCCCGTGCTTCTGGAAGATCCGCAACGTGTGATCGCGGAACCGCTTGTGCAGGTTGGCGAGGTTCCCTTCACTCGCCGTGTAGGTGCGAAGCTCGAAGACACGCCCGGCCGTCTGGGCCGCGACTGGCGCAGGTCGCAGCACTCTTCCACACACGACGCCTGCGGCGAAGACGAGCAAGAGGATGAAAGCTGTGCGTTTTGACATACAGATCCTCGCTTTTTTGATTGCGGTGGGGCTGCTCGCCGTTCTCTGGCGAGCCCCCACCCCCACCGCCTCCCACGGCTCGCTCGCGCTCGCCGCGGTGATTCGTTACTACCCTATTCGGAAGCAGGACGATCCCGATAATGCACCACGCCAACCTCCCGCAGACGCGCGGCGGCGGTTTCCGCCGTGATGTCGCGCTGCGGCGTGGCCAGCAGCTCGTAGCCCACCATGAACTTGTGCACGGTCGCCGACCGCAGGACCGGCGGATAGAAATGCGCGTGGAGGTGCCATTCGGCGTGCGGGCGCGCGTCGGTCGGCTGTTGATGAAAGCCCATGGAATAGGGACACGGCACCTCGAACAGGTTGTCGTACCGGGTGGTGATGCGCTTCAGGATATCCGCGAGCGCCGGTCGCTCTCCACTTGTCAGTTCGTCGAGGCCGGCGAGATGACGATGGGAGATCACGAGCGTCTCGAACGGCCACACCGCCCAGAACGGAACCACCGCCGTGAAGGCCTCGTTGGCGTCCACGACCCGCTCGCCCCGATCGCGCTCGGCGGCCACATAGTCGCACAGGAGACAGGAGCCACGCTCGTCCCGATACGCCTCGAGGGAGGCCTGCTCTCGCGCCGGCAGGTCCGGAACCGTGGCGTTCGCCCAGATCTGCCCGTGCGGATGCGGGTTGCTCGCGCCCATCGCCGGACCGCGGTTCTCGAAAATCTGCACGTACGAGACCCACGGCAGGGCGCCCAACTCGACGAACTGTTGCGCCCACACAGCCACCACGGCCCCGAGGTCCTCGAGCGACATTCGCGACAGCGACACGTCGTGACGCGGGGAAAAACAGACCACCCGACAGATGCCGGCTTCCGCACGCGCGTCAAGCAGCGGACTCGCCTTCTCCTCGACGACCTCGGCCGGTGGGGTCAGGGCGGGATAATCGTTCTCGAACACAAAGGTCCCCGTGTAAGGCGGCGTCCGCGCGTTTCCGGCTCGCGCATTTCCCGGGCAGAGGTAGCACGACGGATCGTACGCCATCTCCGCCGCAACCGCCCCGGGCTCGACGTGCCCGAGCCATGGACGATCGAGACGCTGCGGCGACACCAGGACCCATTCGCGCGTCAGGGGGTTGTAGCGGCGATGGGGGATCTCGCGCAGGCGCTGAAGCGACACGGGAGAGTGAGTCAGCCCATGACGCGACCGGCCCCGTCGCCGGTCATCGTCACATGGATGTCGGGGCGGCGTCCGCTTTGTGTCTCGTAGCGCTGGGCGACATAGCGGCAGAAGTCCTCGACGGCCCCCTCGTGCACGAGATTGACCGTCGAGCCGCCAAATCCGCCGCCGGTCATCCGCGCGCCGATGATCCCGGGGGCCCTGTCGGCCAGAGCGACCATCAAGTCCAATTCCGGGCAGCTCACCTCGTAGTCGTCGCGCAGGCTGCGATGCGACTCCGCCATCAGCGCGCCGGCCCTCCCGAGATCCTCGCGGCGGAGCGCGTCCGACATTTCAAGCACGCGGACATTCTCCGTCACCACGTGTTTGATGCGCCGGTAGAGCCGGTCCGGGATCTCCCCACGGTGCGCCTCCAGCCACGTGGGATCGACGTCGCGCAGGCTCCGAAGGCCCGGAATCGCCGGCGCGACTCTTGCGACAGCGGCTTCGCACTCGGCGCGGCGCCGATTGTATTCGCCATCAGCCAGCCGGTGCCGCACCATCGAGTTGCAGGCGACCAGGCGCACGTAATCGGGAATCGGCACCAGCTCGAACTCGAGCGATCGACAATCGAGCCGAAGCGCCGTGCCCGCGCGCGCGTACATCGCGACGAACTGGTCCATGATCCCGCACCGCGCCCCGACAAACGCGTTCTCGGCGTGCTGGCAGAGGCGAGCCACGTCGAGACGATCCATCTCGAGACCGCTCAGGTCGAGCAACGCGCACGCCACTGCCACTTCCACCGCCGCCGACGATCCGAGGCCTGCGCCCATGGGGACGTCACCTCGGATGAGGAGATTGGCGCCCGAAATCCGGTGGCCGGCCGCTCCGAGGGCCAGCGCCACACCACGAACGTAGTCTTCCCATCCGCCGGCCCGAGCGCCGGCCGGACCCGTGATGCGCTCGTTGAAGTTGTCGGAATGAACGACCAGCACGCCGTCCGTGCGCGGGACACCTGCGACCCAGCACGAGAGAGTCAGCGCCGCAGGAAGGACGGACCCTTCACTGTAGTCGGTGTGCTCGCCAATCAGGTTGACGCGTCCCGGCGCGCGATAGGTGCGTGGCGTCTCGCCGAACAGCGAGACGAACCGCGCCGTGAGCGCCACGTCAACCTCGCCGCCGATCACCTTGAGGGACATGTCGTAAGTATAGGTGGCCCGAACCGGTCGGTGAGACCCAGTACCGGTTACGGCAGCGACACACTAAGCGGATCGTTTTCGCGAGTCAGCGCCGCGAGCGCCAGCGAGCGGTGGGAGGCGCGTGGGGGTGGGGGCTCGCCAGAGAACGGCGAGCAGCCCCACGCGCAACCAATCAAAAGATCGGGTGAACCGTGACGAAGAGCCCTGCGAAGACCGCGAGAAACAGGGCCGAGACCACGAGCAGCGCTTCATGCAGCCGATCGGATCGGAGGGTGCCGAGCACGATGAAAATCGGAAACAGGACAGCGGTGTACCGGCCGATCCCCTGCATGTCGCTCGACGACAGCGGCAGCAGGACCGCGGCCAGCGTGTACGCGCCCAGTGCGAGACCCAGCCGCAGAAACACGAACGGCGTCAGTACCAGGACGAAGACAGCGATTGTGCCGTGCACGATCTGATAGGGCGCGTACCTCGTCGCAAAGAAAACATCGTACGGACCGTGCCGCGCGACCTGCGACGCCAGTGACAGCAGATGATTCCACGGCGGATGCCAGAGCCGGTACTCCCAGTGCTGCTGCGCCGCCATCCACGCCAGGGGATCTCCCGCGATCCCGTACACATGGAGTGAGTAGCCGGCAACGGCGAGTGGAATGCCGGCCAGGGCGACACCGCGCTTCCACAGGGTCGGCAAATCCGGGCGGCCGGCCAGCGCCAGCAGCCCCAGCGGAATCGCGATCAGCGCGCCATTCGGTCGAGTCAGCGCCGCAAACCCGCCGAACAGCCCCGCGAGCCACCACTTCGACCGCCACGCCGAGGAGATGGCGACCAGACTGACCAGCAGGAACAAGGACTCCGTATAGACGCGCGCGAAGAAAAATGAGAACGGAAAGACGGCGATGTAGAGAACCGCGCGCCGGGCGGTCTCGCGGCTGCCGGTGATCCGCCGGGTCAGATCGTGGAGGACGAACAACGCCGCGACGAAGCAGGCGTAGGAAATGACGATGCCGGCGATCCAGAGCGCGCGATCCGAGCCGCCGAACGGCCACGCGACGATTCTCATCAGCAGCGGATAGAGCGGGAAGAACGCCACGCTGCTCTGCCCGTCGACGCGGTAGTAATAGCCGCGGCGCGCAATGTCGAAGTACCAGCCGGAATCCCACGCGGCAAAGAGCTCCGCGAACTTCTGTGAAGCGAACGGCAGTTCGAAGGCGCGCGGGCGGGCCGGAGGGACCAGAATGTTGACCAGAAACGCCGCCGCGAGCGACGTCGCGCGGCTCACGACAAACGCGAAGGTGACATCGCCGACCTCAGGCCGGGCGCGCAACCAGACGGACACACGGTCGAGGCCGGGCGCGGCGAGGCGCTTCACGGTGCGCGCGTGCGTGACAAGCGCCGGAGATCGGCCCGCAACCAGCCGGGCCGGCACGAGCACCAGCAGAATGAGGACGGGTCGCGACGCGTCGTGGGCGCTGACCCAGCCGAAATCAAAGCCGCCGCCCACCAACACCGCGAGGAGGGCGGCGAACTCCAGCACGATCGCCACCTCGAGCAGCGTGAGCGTTATGCCCGCGGGCCTGAAGCGCAGCCGCCACGGCGCGCGCCCGGCGCGAGTGTCTGCAGTCCGATCCATGAAGGTACGCCCCGATACGGAAGGAGAGGAAGGGAGGAGATTCTGGTCCGCTCACGGAGGGATTGTCAAACGGAGCCACTTATCCGATCTCGAACACGCGCGATGACGTCGGCGCAGAGCCGATCCGCCTCGGCGATGAGACGACCGACTTCGTCGCGGGCGGCGGCACAGAACGGCTGATCCTGAACGGATCCGAGATTGGTCAGGACGTTGAGTCCGGCGCCTTCCACGCCGGCGCGCGCCACGAGGGCCGCGACTCCCGCATCCGAGGCGGAAAGGCGGTGGCCGTGCTGTGCGGCGTGCCTCGCCAGCTCCAGGGCCTGCACACACAGGCGCGCGGTCTCGAGCGGCACGCGGGCCGCCTCGCGCGACGCCTCCGCGATCGCCGCCTCCCGCGCGCGCTGCTGATCCATGGTCGCCTTGGGCAAACGCATCGCGTCCATGACACGGGTGAAGGCGCGCGTATCTTCGTCGACCGCAGCGGCCAGCGCGCCCTTGACCCGCTGCGCGCGCTCCGCCAGCTCGTTCATCTCCGTCCAGACGCTCTCGTATCCCTTCTTCCCGACGGTGAGGTTCGCGACCATCGCCGCCAGCGCCGCGCCGAGACTCCCCGCCACCGCCGCGACCGATCCCCCCCCGGGCGCCGGAGACTCGCTCGACACTTCGTCCACGAAGCGCTCGACGGTCAGCGACAGCAGCGGCTTGGGCGCGTTCACGGCGTATTCGATGATCTTCTTGTCCGGCTCGAAGGGTCCGAGCTGATCGAGGCCGAGCGAGCGAACCGCCATGTCGACCAGCTCGTGCTCCGGCGCGCCGGAGGATTTGCCCTGCTTCCGCAGATAGAACCGGCCCGCGTCCAGAATCGGCGCGAGCGGCGTCATGCCCACCAGCTCCGAGCCGGTGACGATCATACCCAACCGATCGGCTTCCTCGCGTACGGTTTCGAAGACCCGATGAAGCGGCGTCTCCTTGTAGTTCATCATGTTGATCGACACCTGCGCCTGCCGATACTCCTCGATGTACCACCCGATGGCCCGGATCGCCTTGAGCCGGCCGGGCACCCGGAGCACGCCGCCGGCGGCGTCCGTCATCGGGTGCCCCGACCCGTCGCGCTTTACGCGCCCGGCCTCGCGGATGTTCAGCGCGATCTCACTGGCGAGCCGCTTGTCACGCGTATTCAGGTTGACGTTGAAGGCGATGAGAAACTCCCGCGCGCCGACCACACAGGCGCCGAGCCGCGGGTTGAAAATGGTGGGGCCTGCATCCGGCCTCCAGCGCGGATCCGCGAGCTTGTCCGGCAGGCCTTCGTACTCTCCTTCACGGATGTTCGCGAGGCTTCGCCGCTCTTCGGAGGAGGCCGCGTGCTCGTAGAAGTAGACCGGCACCTGCAGCGCGTCGCCGATGCGCCGGCCGAGCGCGCGCGCCACGTCCGCGCACTCCTCCATCGTCACGCCGGAGATGGGGACGATCGGACAGACATCGAGGGCGCCGATTCGGGGGTGCTCGCCCTTGTGGCGCGACATGTCGATCAGATCTGCGGAACGACGGGCGAGATTGAAGGCCGCCTCGCTCACGGCGTCCGGCTCGCCGACGAAGGTGAAGACGGTGCGATTGGTGTCGGCGCCGGGGTCGACGTCGAGGAGTTTCACGCCCGCGACGCGCGAGATGGTCGCGGCAAGCGCGTCGATGACCCCGCGATCGCGCCCTTCAGAGACGTTCGGTACGCACTCGACCAATTTCATGCTCGCCTCACGTTTTACCACGGAGCTACAGGGAACGGGGATCGGGGCTCAGGGGTCGGTTTGCCTCTTCTCACCGATCCCTGTCCCCCGGCCCCCGACCCCTGATTACAATCCCGCCATGGGTCTTCCAATCTCGATCGCCCCCGAGCTCGCGCCGCTGGTCACGCTCGGCGTGCTCGTGATCGAAGGCGTGCGGATCGAACCGGCTTCCCAAGATCTGGCGGATGAAATCCGGCGGGAATGTCAAACGATCCGCGAACGCTCCGGTCGTCTGAGGAGCGGCGAGCTGCCCCAGACGGCCGATGCGAGGCGGCTCTACAAGGCGCTCGGCATCGACCCGACCAAGACGCGGCCGTCGAGCGAAGCGCTGCTGCGACGCGTCCTGAAGGGCGAGGAGTTGTATCGCGTCAACACGCTGGTCGATGCCCTCAATCTCGTATCCCTGCGCGTTCAGCTGTCATTCGGTCTTTACGATGGCGCGCGTATTTCCCCGCCGATCACGCTGCGGCGGGGCCTGCCGGCGGAAACCTACGAGGGCATTCGCAAAGGCCCGGTCCATGTGGAAGGCCGGCCCGTGCTGGCCGATCAGATCGGTCCATTCGGCAATCCCACATCCGATTCCGCGCGCACCATGATTACGAGCGAGACACAGGACACGCTCGTCACGCTGTTTGCCCCGCACGACCTCTCATCCACGCGGGTGGATCAGGTTCTCGACCAGACGAGCACGCTGCTCACGCGCATCTGTGGCGGCCGTGTCACCGAACGCACGCAGCTTCGATGATGGTGCTGTGCTTGCGGGCAAGCTCGGCGTGTAGTACCGTTGTCGCTGCATGGCATTTGGTCGAGGTGATCGCGTCGCTCAAGCGAAATTCGGCAGCGGGACCGTGCTCGAAGCTGATGAGGACTACATCCTGATCGATTTCGACGAGCACGGCCTGCGCAAGTTCGCCGCGCGTATCGTCGCGCTGCAATCGACCGGCGAGCCCCGTCGCGAGCCGGCGAACCCCAAGCGTCCCGCCCGCAAACGCAAGACTTCCGCGTAACGCTCGGGCCCGCCGACAACCAAGCTGAAGCTTGGTCCCACGACTCTCGAGCTTCGGTGTACATAGCGCCGGAATTGCATCCTCCCTCCGTGAACCCGACTTCCGAGGTGCCCTCGATGATTCCGACTGCCAAAAAGGACGCCGCGTGGCTCGCGCCGCTGCTGGACCGTCTCGCCGCGTACCAGCCCGGCGGCTTTCCGTTCGTCAGCCTGTATCTGAACCTGCAGCCCGATCCGCGGGGCCGCGATCATTTCGATCCGTTCGTGCGGAAGGAACTGCGCGCCCGCGCGCGCACCTATCCCCTCCGGTCCCCTGAACGGGAGAGTCTCGAGCGAGACATCCGGAAGATTGGAGATTTCCTGGGAACGCGACTGGGAAAATCCGCGAACGGCGCCGCGATCTTCTCGTGCGCCGCCGATGACCTGTTCGAGGCCGCTGAATTTAGCGCGCCAATCGACCGGAACCAGCTGTACATCCAGCCCTATCCTCAGCTCTACCCGCTGGCGCGCGTCATGGATCAATATCCACGGTACGGCGTCCTCTTGACGGACACCAACTCCGCGCACGTGTATGTCGTGGGGCTTGCCGCGACCGAGCGTCGAATGGAGCTGGACAATACCAGATTGCGGCGCACCATGGTGGGTGGATGGTCGCAGGCGCGATACCAGCGTCACGTCGACAACCTCTATTTGAGGCACGCGAAAGACGTCGCTGAAGCGTTGGAGCGCGTCATCCGCCAGGAGTCGCTGCAGAAGGTGGTCATCTCGGGCGAAGTCGTCGTCCTGCCGCTGTTGCGCGAGCACCTGCCCCGGCACGTCGCCGATCGGCTCATCGAGGTCGAGGGCATCGACATGGCCACACCGGAAGCGGAAATGCTGCGCGCCACGATCGACGTCATGCGTCAGGTGGATGCGCGCGACGATGCTGCGAAGGTCGCGCGCGTGCTGGAGGACGTTCGCGCCGGCGGATTGGGCGTGGCCGGCGTGACGGACACCCTTGCGGCGCTGGACAAAGGACAGGTGGACGAGCTGTTGATCACCGCGAACCCGAGGGACGTCAAACTAGAGGAAGAACGAGAGCTGCTTCCCGAGGCGTCAGAGCAGCTCGCCAATGACCTGGTATCTCGCGCGCGCCGGAGCAACGCCGCGCTCTCGTTCATCGAGGACGGATCGCTGCTGGCGGAGGTCGGCGGCGTCGGCGCGCGGCTCCGGTTCCGGATTTGAAACCTGGACGTGTGGCCAAAGACCCGCGGAGTGACTGAATGCCAAGTGCGAAAAGCAACGTCCATCCGGATCATTACAAGACTGCCGGGCGGGAACGCCAGGGCGAGGATATCGTGCAGGAGGTCCATCGCAAAGCGTTCAACGAGACGCGGTCCCGACATGAACGTCGAAAAAACCGGCTGGCGGAGAAACGGATGCCCTCAAAGGCTCGGTGATCACCTGCTCGGTGCCGCTCTTGTCCCTAGCCGTGCTTGCACGGCTAGAATGTGTACAAAACGGTCACATTTCCCGTGCAAGCCCGGCTTAGCTCCTCGCCCTTGGTCCCTCTGGCAAGGGACTAATGTGCGCGAGATATTCGGCTGGGTCGACGATCGCGTCGATGACGACGGGGCGATCGATCTGCCGGCCTTCGCCGATCGCGGCGTCCAGCGCCTCCAGCGTGTCCACGCGGCGCGCCCACGCTCCCAGACCCGCCGACGCGGCGGCAAAATCGACGGATCCGTAACGGACGCCATACGTCGGCTGGCCGCGTTTCTGCTGCGCCACGTCGATCAGGCTGAGCGCGCTGTCGTTGTACACGACCGTGATGAAGTGCAGCCGCTCGCGCACGCAGGTCTCCAGGTCGGCGAAGGTCATCGAAAACCCGCCGTCTCCGATCGTGCAGAGGACGGGCCTGTCCGGAAACTGAAGCCGCGCGGCCATCGCCGCCGGGAAGGCGTAACTCATCGACGACAGCCCGTTCGACTCGAAAAACGTCAGCGGCTCGTACGACGACCACGCCTGCGACGTAATCAGCTTGATGGAGCCGACGTCGGTCGTCAGAATCGTGTCTCGCGGAAACATCGCGCGCAGGCGCCGTGTCAGCGCATAGCCCGAGAGCCCGCGCGGCGCGGACGCAGGACGAAGGACGCGCGCGAGATCCTGCCGATACCGATCGATTTCCTCTCCTCGCCAGTCGAAGGGCCCCACACGTCGCTCGAGCAGGGCCGCGATCGTCGATGTGACGTCGCCGACCGCTTCCGCCTCCGGCCGGTAGGCGCCGGAGGCAATCGAGACCGGCCCGATCGACACCAGCTTCAGCGTCCGATGCCACAGCTTGTCGGATTCGACCGGTTCGAACCCGACGCCGATCAGCAGGTCGGACTGCTCGAGGAAGGCAACGATCAGCGGATCGCCGGCGACGCCGGCACAGACGCCGCAGTATCGCGGATGATCTTCGGACAGCACCCCTTTCGCTTTCGGCGTGACGAAGGAGGGCACGTCGAAGCGGTCGACCAGCGTGCGGACGGCGGCGACATCGGTGCGGGGGTTGAGATCGAGGCCGAGGATGAGAATCGGCCGTCGAGCGGCGCTGATGTATGCCGCTACCCGCTCGACCGCCTCGCGCGTGGCCGCACCGGCGAGCGGCGGCGTGAGGTCCATTGCCGGTATCCGCCCGCAGTCGCGATCAGCTGTCCGGGCCACGTCGCTGGGAAGGGCGATATGCACCGGCCCCATCCGCGGCGTCACGGTCAGTCGAACCGCGTGCCGAACCTTGGCGGCCGTGTCTTCCCCATCGAGGGTGATCGTCTCTTTCGTCAATGGGCGATATACGGCGTTCAGATCGAGATTCTGATGCGTCGCGTACGGCGCGGCGTCGCGGGCCATGGTCGCGGTAATCGCGATCAGCGGCGAACGATCGAGGTAGGCGTTGGCGACGCCAAGCGTCATGTTGACCGCGCCCGGGCCCAGCGTCGAGACGCAGACCCCGGGCCTTCGCTGAATCTGGCCCGTGACGTCCGCCATCAGCGAGGCCGTCGCCTCGTGGCGCGTCAGCAGGAACTCGATGCCGCATCGACGGGCCGCGTCGATGAAGTCGAGGATTTCACCGCCTGGCAGGCCGAACATTCTGGTCACGCCGGCGTCGCGAAGCGTGCGAGCCAGCACTTCAGCACATGTCGGCATAAAGATCGATCATCTGGGACTCTGTTTCACCACAGAGCGCACCACAGAACACAGAGAAACGAAAAGTATTCTCCGTGGTCTCTGTGGTCTCCGTGGTGAATACGTTATGGTGAATGCGTTATTTGGGTACCCAAATCGTCCGCGCCGTCAACACGCGGTGGTCCAATCCGGCCGCGCGATCGAGCTCGGCCACCATCTCCGGCAGCTCGATCGGAAGGCGCCACTCGTCCGCGCGTCCACCGCACCGCCCGAATTCGTCGGTCCATGCGCGCCACCATGGCGCGATGCTCCGCGCGATCGGCTCGACGATCAGCACCGCGTGACCCCGACGGGCCGACCGCACCAGCCGCGCCAGCGCGAGCGCGCGATCCGTGGCGGCCAGCTCGTTGACGGCAAACGCCGCGAGAACGGCCCCGCCGCGTGCTGGCTTGACGTCGAGGACATCGCCCCGCTTCGCACGTCCAGACACGCCGAGCGTTTTGAAGGTCCATGCCGCTTCTGCGACTGCCCATGGATGGCGATCGACTCCGCACACCGAAATCGAGCCGGCGGCACGGCCGTGCATTTCTGTCGTCGCGATCGCCCAGGCCGCGCCACCGACTCCGGTGCCGCACCCGAGATCGAGAATCCGCGGCGCGCCTGTCGCGCCCAGACGCCTGACGATCGCGCCGACCAGCAGGAAGTGCAGCGGCCCATAGTACAGCGCAAACGCCGCGCGCTTTCCCGCGGTGTCGAGCGCCGAGCCGATCCCGGTTCGACGCGCCACGTACCGCGCCGACAACGCGCGCAACGCCCGCACCACCTCGCTGAAGCTCAGGTTCCTGAGGTGCCGGGCTTCGAGCGCCTGCAGCCAACAATCGATGTCGTACACGTTATACTCCTGCCCCATGAAACAGTTGACTGCGCTTGTGTGCGCGTGGGCGGTGGCGGTCGG
Organism: Acidobacteriota bacterium; assembly: GCA_016210935.1. Taxonomy (GTDB): domain Bacteria; phylum Acidobacteriota; class Vicinamibacteria; order Vicinamibacterales; family JACQTH01; genus JACQTH01. The sequence goes on from JACQTH010000336.1 coordinate 12,220, forward strand.
GCTGGTCATCCCCAGCGCGCAAACGTTGCTCGATCTTGCGCCTAAAGGCCGAAGCCAGGAATCCTTCGACGTCATGGAACAGACGATCGAGGAGCTGCAGGCCGCCGTGGCCGCGGGCCGCGTCACGTCGAGACAGCTCGTCGACGCCTATCTGGCGCGGATCGACGCGTACGATCGACGCGGGCCCGAACTCACCGCGTTCATCTCGGTGAACCCCCGGGCGGCGGAAACCGCCGCCGCCCTGGACAAGGAGCGCGCCTCGCGCGGACCCCGCGGTCCGTTGCACGGCATTCCGATCGTCCTCAAGGACAACTTCGATACCGCCGACATGGCGACCACCGGCGGATCGATCGCGCTCGCCACCCACAGGCCGCCCGATGACGCCTTTCAAGTCAAGAAACTCCGGCAGGCCGGCGTTGTGATTCTCGGCAAGACGAACCTCCACGAGCTGGCGTCCGGGTACACCACCATCAGCTCCCTCGGGGCCCAAACGAAGAATCCGTACGACCTCCGGCGAAATCCCGGTGGATCGAGCGGCGGAACCGGCGCCGCGGTCGCCGCGAATTTCGCGGTCTTTGGGATGGGAAGCGATACGTGTGGATCGATACGCGTGCCTTCGGCGCACAACAGTCTCGTGGGCCTGCGCGGCACCGAGGGGCTCTCGAGCCGCGACGGGATCATCCCGCTCTCCCACACACAGGACATCGGTGGCCCGCTGGCGCGCGGCGTAGCGGACCTGGCGATCGCGCTTGACGTGACAGTGGGACTCGATCCCGCCGATCCGATCACGAAGGCGTCGGAAGGGCGCATTCCGAACAGCTACCGTGATCTGCTGCGGGCGGACGCGCTCAAGGGCGCGCGCATCGGCATTCTGACCGAACACTTCGGCGACGCACCAGAGGACGGGGAAGTATCCGGAATCGTCCGAAAAGCGATCGCCCAGATGGCGTCGCTCGGGGCCGAGACCCTGGAGGTGAAGATTCCCGAGATGGCCGGGCTGCTGCGCGCCAGCGGCCTCATCAACGCGGAGTTCAAGTTCGACCTCGAAGATTACCTCCGGCAATCCCCTCGGCCTCCCGTGCGCTCGCTTGGAGAGA
>JACQTH010000339.1 GCA_016210935.1 Acidobacteriota bacterium
CAGTATCGACGTGAAAGACGTCCCGTACGAGAACGGCGTCATCGGGAAGCACATCACCTTTCTGATGGAGGAACGGCAGCGCGTCAAGATTGTCGATTACGAAGGATCCAAGAAGCTTGATCTCTCGAAGATCGATGAGGCATTGAAGGAAGCCGACGCGCTCATCCGTCTTGATTCGTTCATCGACCCGGGTCTGGTCGCCCGGGCCAAGTCCGTCCTTCTTCAGACGCTGGCGGACAAGGGCCATCTGTTCGCCACCGTGGCGCCGGAGGTCACGGCGCTTCCGGGAGGGCCCAAGCTGGTGCGCCTGACCTTCCACGTCAACGACGGGCCCAAGGTCAGGATTCGCGACATCGAGTTCATCGGAAACCTTGCGGTCGGCGATGGCGCGCTCCAGAAACAGATGAAGAGCAACAAGGAGAAACGAGGGTTCTTCCCGTTCATCAGGGGCGGGGGGCCGTATCACGCCGCGAGCTTTGAGTAGGATGCGGACAAAGTGGTCGAGTATTACCGCACCAAGGGCTACGTCACGGCTCGCGTGGGAGAGCCCGAGGTGAAATACCTCCAGGACTCCGGCGACCAGAAGACACGCTGGGTGCAGTTGCGCATCCCGGTCGACGAGGGCCGGCGCTACCGGGTCGGGGACTTCACGTTCGACGGCAACACCTTCGTCAAGACGGGCGCGCTCGCCGAGCTGTTCAGCGTGAATTCGGGCGAGTGGTACAACGAGAGCAAAATCCGCAAAGGGCTGGAGAAAGCGCGCGACGTCTATGGCTCGATTGGGTACTTCGAGTTCACGGCGTTTCCCGATCTGCGGCCCCGCAATCCGGTGGCAACGGCGGCACTTCCCCCGGCTGCCTCCAGTGGCGCGCCTGCGGTGCGCTCGCGCGCGACGCCCGAGGCGCCGGTCGTTGACGTGACGATGAAGATCCAGGAGGGGCAGCAGTATTTCGTCAACCGCATCACGTTCGTGGGCAACAACACCACGCGCGACCACGTGATCCGGCGCGAGCTGCGGTTGGTCGAGAACGGCGTGTTCAATACCGAGGCGCTGAAGTTCAGCATCCGACGACTCAACCAGCTCGCGTACTTCAAGGCGCTGGAAGGCCAGGATGCGGTGAAGGTCGACAAGACGCCGGGCCAGCCCAACAAGGTCGACGTCACGCTCAAGGTTGAAGAGCAGAACCGGAACCAGCTGACGTTCGGGGCCGGCGCGTCTCAGTTCGACGGCTTTTTCGGCCAGCTGGCCTTCCAGACGTCCAATTTCCTCGGCCGCGGCGAGACCCTCAACGTCTCGCTGCAATCAGGCTCGCGCGCGCAGAATTACCAGGTCGGCTTCACCGAGCCCTTTCTGTTCGACCGGCCCATCACGGCCGGCTTCGACGTCTTCAAGCGCGAGACGCGCTTCATCTCGCAGTTCACGCAGGCGTCCCTCGGCGGCGACATCCTGTTCGGCTTCCCGGTGGCGGACTTCACGCGGCTGTTCTTCAACTACAGCTATCAGCGGTCCAAGGTCGAGGAGCTCAACCCGTTGTTCCTCGACCCGGTCGTGCTCTCGCGGAATCCGTTCCTGCGCGACTCGCTCCTGATCGGCCAGGGGGGCAAGCGCACCATCAGCAAGATCGCGCCGAGCCTCGTGCACAACACGGTCGACAACCCCATCTTCCCCTCGGTCGGCCGGCGGTACACGCTCGCGTTCGAGCTGGCCGGCGTGGGCGGCAACACCCGCTTCTACAAGCCGCGCGCCGAGGGCGTCTGGTACTTCAAGCACACGCGGCGGACCTCGCTCGGGTTGCGGGGTGAACTCACCTACATCGCGCCGTTCGGCGGCACCAGGGAGCTGCCGATCTTCGAGAAGCTGTTCCTGGGCGGCGAGACCAGCGTGAGGGGCTTCGACATCCGCACCATCGGACCGCGCGATCCTGTTACCGGACTCGTGCTGGGCGGCGACAAGAGCCTGCTGTTCAACGCGGAGTATCTGGTGACGATCGCCGGCCCGGTTCGTCTCATCCTGTTCTACGACGCGGGACAGGTGCAGGAGGCCGCCGGCTTCCGGCTGAAGGATTTTCGCACGTCGACCGGTGCAGAGGTTCGCTTCATGATGCCGGTGCTGAACGTCCCCTTCCGCTTGATCTTTGCGGAAAATCCCCAGCGCGACGGCGTGCTGGACGACAACCTGCGACCGGCCAAGGCCTTCACCTTCCGGTTCGCGGTCGGGTCGACGTTCTAGGCTCTGCGCCGAGACGGCGTCCAACACACGCCACTTCGGATCCCCAGCTATAATTCGAAGTTTGGGCGCGCCGCGCGAGTCGCCACCCCGCGCGCCGCCAAGGAGGGTGCATGCTGCGGGCGTTCCTGTCGTTTACTCTATTGATCTCCATGGCGGTCCCGGCCGCCGCTCAGTCCCAGGCCGCCAACGCCACCATCGAGGGCATCGTGGCCGACTCGTCCGGCGGTGTGCTGCCGGGCGTGACCGTCACGGTCACCAACCTCGAGACCGGCGCTCAGCGGGTCGTCACCACGAATGAGCGGGGCCTGTACCGGGCGCCGCTCCTGCCGCTCGGCCGCTACCGGGTGGGCGCGGAGCTCGCCGGGTTCAAGAAGTTCGAGCAGACGGGCATCGACCTTGGCGCCGGCCAGACGGCCACGATCGACGTGACGCTCGTCGTGGGCGAGCTCGCGGAGGTCGTCTCGGTGACGGCCGATGCGCCGCTCGTCGATTCGGGCAAGCTCGATCTCGGGCGCAATCTCGGCGCGCGCGAGATCAAGAACCTGCCCCTTGTGTCGCGCAATCCGTACAACTTCGCGCTCCTGCAGCCGGGGGTCACCGGGTTCGAGAACCCCGAGTTCGGCGTCCCCCGCTTCAGCGCGAACGGCACGCTGCTGCGCATCAATTACCAAATCGACGGCAACACGAACACGCAGAAGGATCGCGCCGGCCTGCGCCTGTTGCCGGTTTCCGAGGTGATGGTCCGCGAAGTGAAAGTGGTGACCAGCGGCTACGCGCCGGAGTTCGGCCAGACCACGGGCCTCGTGTACAACGCCATCACGCCGTCGGGCACCAATGCGCTGCGGGGATCGGGAAGCTACCGGTTTCGCCGGAAGAGCTTCAGCGCGTTCCCGTTCTTCTTCGTCGGCCCTCGCACGGAGGAGCGCAGACCGGACACGAAGGTCGACACCTGGACGGGTGAGGTGGGCGGACCCGTCGTGAAGGATCGGCTGCACTACTTCTTCGGATTCGAGAACACCTACCGGGATCTGTCGGCCCAGCGCGTCATCACCCTCCGGCCGGAGAACGCCTCGCGCATCGGGCTGCCGCAGCAGCCGGGCGTGATGCCGGCGGAGCAGACAGCGCGCTTCTTCATCGGGAAGGCCGACTACCAGGTGGCCCAGGCGCACCGGCTCACGGGCCGTTACATCCTGTTTCGCAACGACTCGCCGAACAACGTGGGCGGCGGCCTGAACTCGACCGAGCGCTCGACGGACTTCCTCGATGCGATGAACTCGACGGCCGTCCAGTTCGTCTCGACGCTGGGGGCGAACAAGCTGAACGAGCTGCGCATCCAGTACGCGAACCGCCACCAGAGCCGGACGGCGAACGAGCTGTCGGGAAGCGGCCCGGCCATCACCATCTCCGGCGTCGCCCAGTTCGGCGGACCGATAGCCGGCGCGTCGGATGCCGGGTTCGACTTCAAGCAGAACATCCTCCAGGTCCTGGACAACTTCACCTACATCCGGGCGAACCACAGCTACAAGTTCGGCTTCGACTTCCAGCACGTGCAGGACGACCGCACCGCGGCGCTCTTTCACAGCTTCACCTTCCCGACGATCGACGCCTACCTGGCGGCCAGGAGCGGCGCGAACCGGTTCGGGTACACGAGCGTCTCGCAACTGGTCGGCGACCCGAGCTTCGAGATGAGCACCCAGCTCTACAGCGTGTTCGTGCAGGACGACTGGCGAGTCAGGCCGGACCTCAAGGTCCTCTACGGCGTGCGCTACGACCTGTACGACTATCCCGCCGGCAATCCCGACGCACCCTTTGAGGCGTCGCGCGACTTCGCGATCGACAAGAACAACTTCGGACCGCGGTTCGGGATCGCGTGGACGCTGGGGGCCGCCCGCCGCACCGTGCTCAGGGCCAACACGGGTGTCATGTACGACCAGCCGCTGCTGGCCATCTACGAGAACGCGATCCAGCAGACAGGCGTGCCGGCCCGCATTACGGTCACGCTGAACAGCACGACCCCTGGCGCGCCGGCATTCCCCGGCAGCCTGGGCAGCCTGCCGCCCGGGTTCGTCCTGCCGATCCAGACGATCTTCGTGCCCGATCGGGAGTTCCGCACTGCACGCACGCTCCAGAACAACGTCCAGATCGAACGTGCCGTCGGGAACGCCTACGCGGTCTCGGCCGGCTTCGTCTACGTGCGGGGCGACGCACTCCCCGTCGTCACTAACATGAACCTGATCAATCCGACGGGTCGGCTCCCCGACGGCCGGCCCATTTTCAGCACGGCCATCAACGCCACGACACGACGCGATCCGCGCTTCAACGGCGTCAACACGGTGCAGTCGATCGGCGAGTCCACCTACAAGGCGCTCACGCTGCAGCTCGGCAGGCGCCTCTCGAAGGGCATCCAGTTCGATTTGACCTATACGGTCGGCAAGGGCGAGGACAACGCGCCGATGCCGGGCGGGACGCTGTCGGTTCAGGGCGACGACGGACGCGTCGATCCGACCAACCTCGATCGGGACAAGGGACCGAACGCGCTCGACGTGCGGCACAATTTCGCGGGCAGCATCGTCGCCACCTCCGCAGTCCAGTCAGATTCGCCGGCGGTCCGCGCCCTCTTGAGCGATCATCAGGTGGGCGTGCTCATGCAGTTCAACAGCGGCCTGCCGTTCAACATCCGCAGCAACCGCGAGTTGAACAACGATGGCGTGGCGAGCGATCGCCCGATCGGCGTCGGGCGCAACTCGATGCATCTGCCGGCCCGCTGGAACGTCGACCTGCGCTACTCGCGGTTCGTGCCGCTCGCCGGATCGCGGCGCGTCGAAATCATGGCGGAGTTCAAGAACGTCCTCAACACGGTCCAGACCTCATCGGTCAACCGCGTGATTCCCACCGATACGCTGGGGAACCCGCTCGCGCCCATTCCGGCGAGCACCGAGGACTTCCCGGCCACGGGCGGATACGAACAGAGACAGTTTCAATTGGGGTTCAAGGTGCATTTCTAGAGTCACTTCCGGGGGCTGTAGCGTTTTGGCGATTCGTGAGACTAACCAGCAGGTTCTGCCGTGTCGAGCACCGCTCGAGGGAAGTGAATCGTGAGACCGCTGATCCAGCCCCTGTATGCTGAAGGGTTCGCCTCCCCGGGCGTCGGCCATCTCTCGCTCGATCTGCCCAATCGACACCCGGCGGACGATCACTTTCTCTTCGAGCAGCGGCCGAAGCGACTGGGTGGGGCGTTCGGGGTGTCGGCCGCCACGCATGTCGTCGTCTTCCTGCTCGCGATCGCGCTGGCGGCGATCCTGCCCGCGCCGACTGTTGACCCAGCTCAAAGCACCCTCAGCCAGTCCATAGTTTGGCTCGCGGCGCCCGGTCCGGGTGGCGGCGGGGGTGGAGGCGGCAACAAGTCGCCCAAGCCGCCGCAGCGGGTGGAGCTGCCGGGAAAACAGAAGATGACAGTGCCCGTCCAAAAGCCCGTGAACCTGGAGAACCCGACGCCGAAAGACGAGCCGACCCCGGAGCAGAACCTCGTCATTCCGGCGAAGACGCTTGCCTCCGCCGACCAGATGCTTCCCGGTGTACTCGATGGCCTGCCGGCCACGCTCGACGGATCGCTCGGGAGCGGAACCGGCGGTGGTGCGGGTACGGGAAACGGAACCGGCATCGGTGAAGGAACCGGATCGGGGCTCGGCCCGGGCTGGGGCGGCGGCACCGGCGGAGGGGCCTATCGCCCCGGAAATGGCGTAACGCTCCCAAGAATCATCCGCGAAGTGAAGCCGCAGTACACCGCGGACGCGCTGCGTGCCAAGGTCCAGGGCGTTGCCTGGCTCGAATGCATCGTCCTCCCTGATGGGTCGGTTGGCGAAGTCACGATCATCAGGTCGCTCGATCGACTCTTCGGCCTCGACCAGGAAGCCGTCAAGGCCGCGAAGCAGTGGAGGTTCGTGCCCGGGACACGAAACGGTCAGCCGGTCCCGGTGATCATCACGATTGAGCTCACGTTTACCCTCAGATAGAAAGACAGACCAGAGGCCGACGCGTCATCAACGTTCAGATCGGCG
>JACQTH010000340.1 GCA_016210935.1 Acidobacteriota bacterium
CTCGACGTGGGCGGCCGGCGAAGCCGGCCCGCCACGTCGATCACCTCCGCGTCTTTCTCCGCGCTGGGAGCTCTGTGGTTCGCCTTTTTGACACGCGAACGCCGCCGTGTGTGGTTGATTCGCGAAGAGAGGACACATGAGAGTTCGATCGCTCATCGCAGCCGCTGTGCTGTCGATGATGGTGGCGGCCACCGCGCAGGCGCAGGGCACGCGGCTGCTGCGCCGCCCAACAGTCAGCCGCGATCTGGTCGCGTTCGCCTACGGCGGCGACATCTGGACCGTCCCGCGCGCCGGCGGACAGGCGCGTCGACTCACCGCCACGCCGCAGGTCGAAACCGATCCCCGCTTCTCACCCGATGGATCGCGCATCGCCTTCACCGCGACGTTCGGCGGCAACACGGACGTGTACGTCGTCTCGACGAAAGGCGGAGAGCCGACGAGGCTCACGTATCACCCCGGCGTGGATGCAGTGCGGGGCTGGACGCCCGACGGCACACGCGTGATCTTCGGCTCGAGCCGCGGGACGCTGCCCACGCCCGGCGCCAACGCGTACTTTCGCTTGTGGTCGGTTTCCGTCGACGGTGGTCTGCCCGATCCGCTTCCGATGCCGCGCGCGTTCAACGGGACCTACTCCCCTGACGGCACGCGGATCGCGTACGAGGAAATCGCCGTCGCCATGTTCGCGGCGACCTGGGCGCAGAACCAGACCAGTCAGTGGCGTCACTATCGCGGCGGCCGCACGCACCCGATTCGGCTGCTCAGCGTCGCCGACCTGTCGGTCGAGAAGCTGCCGTGGACGAACAGCAACGACACCGATCCGATGTGGGTCGGGAACACCGTGTATTTCCTGTCCGACCGCAACGGCACCACCAACCTGTTCGGGTATCGACTCGACACGAAAGCGGTCGCCCCACTCACCCGCCACGACGATTTCGACATCATGAGCGCGTCGGCCGGCGCCGACGCGGTCGTCTACGAGCAGGCGGGATACATCCACCTGGTCGACACGAAGTCGCAGAAGGCCATGCGCCTGACGATCGACGTGTCCGGCGACTTTCCATGGATGCGCCCGCATTTCAAGAAGGTCGGCGGCATGATTCGCAGTGCCGCGCTCTCGCAGACGGGCGTTCGCGCTGCGTTCGAGGCACGGGGAGAAATCCTCACCGTGCCGGCTGAAAAGGGCCAGCCCCGCAACCTCACGCAGAGCGCCGCGGTGCACGATCGCAATCCGGTGTGGTCGCCCGATGGCACGCGTCTGGCCTGGCTGTCGGATGCGAGCGGCGAATATCAATTGATGATCGGCGAGCAGACCGGGGCTTTACCTCCGCGGGCCGTGGCGCTGCCGTCAACGGCCTTCTTCTCCGGCCTCGTCTGGTCGCCCGACGGCAAACACCTCGCGCTGCAGGACAACCACCTGAATTTGTGGACGATCGAGCTCGCTTCCGGTCGTGCGTCGAAGGTCGATACGGACACGTACGACGACCCCGGCCGGCGGTTCGAGCCGGTCTGGTCGCCCGACTCGCAATGGATCGCGTATTCGAAGAGCCTCGACAGTCATCTGCGCGCGATTTTCCTCTACTCGCTGGCGGATCGCCGGGCGACTCAGGTGACCGACGGATTGTCGGACGCGACGACGCCGGCGTTCGATGCCGGCGGCAAGTATCTGTACTTCCTCGCGAGCACGAACTACGCGCTCCGCACCGGCTGGCTCGAGATGAGCTCGGTCGAGCGTCCGTCGACGCGCGCGATCTATCTCGTCGTCCTGAGCGCGAGTGAGCCTTCCCCGTTCCTGCCGGAAACGGGCGACGAACCCGCGGCACCGTCGCCTGACGCGAAGCCGCCGTCCGCCGTCAGCGTGAAAGTCGACTTCGATCGCATCGGTCAGCGGATTCTCGCGCTCAACGTGCCGGCCGGCGAATACAGCGCGCTCACCGCCGGCGCGCCCGGGTCCCTCTTCTATCTCGAGGCGCGAAGCGGGGCCGGGCCGGGTCCTGCCATGGCGAACCTGCAGCGGTATCAGGTGCGCGAGCGGCGCGCGGCGCCATTCATGGAGGGCATCCGTTCGTATGTCGTGTCGGGCGATGGCCGGAGGATTCTGTATCAGGCCGCCGGCAATCGCTGGGGCATCGTCCCCGTCGATCGACCCGCCAAGGTCGGTGAGGGGCCCATCGACGTCGCGGGGCTGGAGACGTGGGTCGATCCCCGCGCCGAGTGGGCGCAGATCCTCCGCGAGACCTGGCGGATTCAACGCGAGTTCTTCTACGACGCGCAGATGCACGGGGCGGACTGGAACGCCGTCTTCGAGAAGTACCGTCCGCTGCTTCCGTACGTCGCACACCGCGCTGACCTGACCTACTTGATCGCGTCGATGGGCGGCGAGTTGGCCGTCGGCCACTCGTATACCGGCGAGAGCACCGACCCGGGAGAAGATACGGTCACGGTCGGCCTGCTGGGGGCCGACTACGCGATCGAGAACGGCCGCTATCGCATCGAACGGATCTACTCGGGCGAGAACTGGAATCCCGAGTTGCAGGCTCCGCTCAGCGCGCCAGGAGTGCAGGTGGCCGAAGGCGATTACCTCCTCGAGGTGAACGGCCGCCCGCTCGTCCCGCCCGCGAATCTGTACCGGATGTTCGAGGGCACGGCCGGCCGTCAGACGTTCATTCGTGTGAACAGCGCGCCGACGTTGGAAGGGTCGCGGCTCGTGCCTGTCGTGCCCGTTGTCACGGAGGAAGGCCTTCGCACGCGCGCCTGGATCGAGGCCAACCGCCGGCTCGTCGACAAGCTGTCCAAAGATCGCCTTGCGTATGTCTGGCTCCCGAACACCGGCATGCCTGGGTACACGGCGTTCAATCGCTACTACTACGCGCAGCAGGAGAAGGACGGCGCGATTATCGACGAGCGCTACAACCAGGGCGGCATGGTCGCGGACTACATCGTGAACGAGCTGGGACGCGAGCCGATGGGGTACTTCGCGCGACGCGACGGCAAACCGTCGACCTCGCCGACCGTCGGGATCTACGGCCCGAAGGTCATGGTGATCAACGAGTCAGCTGGTTCGGGCGGCGACGCGCTGCCCTACTATTTCAAGCTGCGGAAGATCGGACCGCTCGTCGGCACACGAACATGGGGCGCGCTCGTCGGCACCTTGGGTGTGCCGCCGACGATGGACGGCGGCGGCATCACGGCGCCGTCGCTCGCGTTCTATGATCTCAGTGGACGCTGGGCCGTCGAGAACGAAGGAGTCGCGCCGGATATCGAGGTGGAAAACACGCCGGCGGCGGTCAACGCCGGACGCGATCCGCAACTCGAGCGAGCGGTGCAGGAGGCCCTGAAGCTGCTCGAAAAGAGCCCCGCGCGCCGAGTTCCGCGACCCGCGCCTATCCGCCGCGTCAAGTAGCGCAGACCTTTAGGTCTGCCAGGAACATGATCATGCGACCTCTCATCGCGCTCGCCGCGCTCGTCGCCATCCACGCCGTCACGCCGCTCGCGTGGCAACAAGATCGCCCAGCGACGCTCACCCGCACGGACCACATGATCCCGATGCGCGATGGCGTTCGCCTGTATACGCAGGTCTATGTGCCGGCACGCATCTCCGATCCGCGGCCCATCGTCTTTCAGCGCACCCCGTACGGGATCGGGCAGAACACGCCGGAGGGCGTCGCCGCCGCGCTCGCCGACCTGCCGGCCGACGACTACATCATCGTCCTGCAGGACATTCGCGGCCGGTTCAAGTCCGAAGGCGCTTTTGTGATGCTGCGGCAGCCGCGCGACCCGAGAGACCCCAAGGCCATCGACGAGAGTACCGACACGTACGACACGATCGAGTGGCTGCTGGCGAACATCCGCGGCCACAACGGACGCGTCGGGATGGTCGGGACGAGCTACCCGGCATGGCTCGCCGTCATGGGCGCGCTGGATCCGCATCCGGCGCTCGAGGCCATCGTGCCGCAGGCCTCGCCGGCAGATATGTGGATCGGCGACGACTTTCACCACAACGGCGCCTTCCGTCTCAGCTACGGCCTCGAGTACGCCTACCGGATGGAGTCGTCGAAGGAAGTCACGAATCCGGCGACGCTCATCGATCGTTACGACACGTACGACTGGTATCTCGCGCTCGGTTCGCTGGCGAACGTCAACGAGAAGTTCGTCCGCCATCGCCTTCCCACGTGGAACGACTTCGTGCAGCATCCCGACTACGACGCGTTCTGGAAGCGACAGGCGTTCGCGCCATGGCTGACGCGCGTGACCGTGCCGACGCTCAACGTCGCCGGCTGGTGGGACCAGGAAGACTTCTACGGACCGATCAAGATCTACGAGCTGCTCGAGAAGCACGACACGGCACGCCAGAACTTTCTCGTCGTCGGCCCGTGGAATCACGGCGGCTGGTCGCGCGGACCCGGCCGCACCCTCGGCCGCGTCGACTTCGGCAGCGACACCGCGGCCCATTACCGGCGCACGATCCTCGCGCCGTTCCTGGCGCACTATCTGAGACAGACGGGCAACCCGCCTACGGCGGAAGCACGAACGTTCCGCACCGGTGCCAACGCCTGGGTCGAACACGACGCGTGGCCGCCGGTCAAAGACGTCACGCCGCGCCGGCTCTATTTCCAGGCCGGACGCGCCCTGTCCTTCTCGCCGCCACCAACGGACGCGGCGGCGACTGCATTCGACAGCTTCGTCTCGGATCCGGCCAGCCCCGTTCCCTATCGTCCGAGACCGATCACGCTCGCGCGGGGATGGTCCACGTGGCTCGTCGACGATCAGCGATTCGTCCACCGTCGTCCGGACGTCCTCGACTGGGCCACCGAGCCGCTGGAGCAGGACCTCACGGTATCGGGCCGGATCACGGCGCACCTGCACGCTTCAACGAGCGGCACCGACAGCGACTGGATCGTGAAATTGATCGATGTCTATCCGGAGCAGTATTCGGCCGACCCGACTATGAGCGGCTTCCAGCTCATGATTGCCGGTGACGTGGTGCGAGGACGTTATCGCCACAGCATCGAGCGGCCGCAGCCGCTGGTGCCAAACGCGGTCGTACCGTACGAGATCGCCTTCCCCGCGAACGACCACACGTTTCGCGCCGGGCATCGCATCATGGTGCAGGTGCAGAGCACCTGGTTCCCGGTCATCGATCGCAATCCGCAGCGGTTCGTGCCCAACATCTTCCTCGCGAAGGAGGGCGACTTTCAGGCCGCCACGCAGCGTGTGCATCGATCGCCGACCCATCCGTCGCACATCGCGCTGCCAGTCGTGACGTCTTCACGATGAGCGGGCGCAGTGATGTGCGGCGCATCCGAGTCCGGGACGTGTCGGCTGTGGCCTGGGGGGCGCCACCGGGCGCGGGTCTCATAACGCAGCGTCGGTTAACACCCACCGGCGCAAAAAGGGCGTTCATAGTTCCTATCGTCTCCTCGGCTCGATGCCATTGGCGATCAGCTTCAGCGTCTCCCAAGCCGTCTGAATCGTCGGCTGGCGGGCGCCGTTGGCACTGCCGAACACGAAGGCATCGGGTCCCAGGGCGGCGCGCCGTTTCAGGATGGCCGCGATCCGTCCCTTGGGGTTGAACGGGATACGACGGTTCTCCTTGTCCTTCGCCGTCGCGCCAGGGATGCCGATTTGCCAGGTGTGCCAGTTCACGCGCTTGTTCTGGATCAAGAGCATCTCGCCGCGCCGGCAACAGAGCTCCAATGCGCCGTGATCCGGTCACACAGAAGCTCGCCCACGTACTGGTGCGGCGCCGTGTTCATCACGCCGAGCGCCGTATCGAGC
>JACQTH010000341.1 GCA_016210935.1 Acidobacteriota bacterium
AGTTCCACGCGAGGCCGTAATTGAGCGTCAAGCGGGAGTTGACCCTCCACGTGTCCTGGGCGTAGAAGCGCATCCGGTTGTTGATCTTCGCTTTGTCGAGGTTGTAAGGCGGCGGCTGTCCCGGATCGCCCACACCGACCACACCGCCGGCGAACGGCAGGTTCAAGAGGTCCTGATCCGTCCGTATCGCGGTCGGCAGGTTCGGGAACAGCGCCGCAACCAACGGCGCAGGGATGCCGAGCCCACGTATGAACTCCGGAGCAAACCCCACCGTGCACGCCGGGTCACAGAACCCCCAGAAGCCCGTGCCGGGCGCGTGCTCGATCTCGGTCCCGAAGCGGACGCGATGCGCACCGGTCAGCCAGGTGAACGTGTCCACGAATGTGTAGCGATACAGATCGCGACCCTGGGTCGCGTTCGATGTATTGCCCACCGTCACGTTCGTCCCGTTGATATTGAGCTGGGGTAACCCGAGGCCGATGCAGTCGCCGCACGTCGCCTCATCCGCGAAAAGATTCCGGTTTCTCCAGTACGTGAAGTTGAAGCGGACGTCGTTCAACAGCGATGGCTTCAGAACGGACGTGAGGCCCATCAGAGCCTGTTCCGACCTGTTCACGTTGCGCAGCCAGTTCGACGGCAGCACCGCCCCCCCGCTCGGCCCGAACCCTTTGTTCCCATCATGCGAGAAGCGCACGAACGCCATGTGCTTGTTGGCGGCCCTCCAGTCGACGCGCGCGCTGAACAGATGCCCGCGGTAAGGGGTTGGATAGACCCCTGCGAGCGCGCTGGCTGAGGGGAGGTTCGGCTTGAACGACACGACGCCATCCTGGCTCGTGTACTCGTAGTTGGTGAAATAGAAGAGGCGGTCCCGGCGAAGCGGTCCGCCGACCCAGGCGCCAGGATTCCGCCGGGCGAAGTACGGATCCGGATTGAGCGGGTCGCGCTGCAACGCCGGGTGAGCCGCCATGTCGTGGTTGCGGAAGAAGAAATACGAGGACCCGCGGAGGTCATTGCCGCCGCTGCGCGTCACGACGTTCACGGCACCCACGCTGGTGATGCCGGTCGACAGATCGAAGTTCGCCGAGGAGAGCTGGAACTCCTCGACCACTTCCTGCGAGAAGTTCATCGCCGTATTGCCTTCGATGGAATTGCGGACGTTCCCGCCGTCAACCGTGATCGCGGTCTTGCTCGAATCGCCCCCGAGGATCGAGACCGTGAACAACGAGTTGCGCTGCGAGGTCGAGCCCGGGTTCGCCGTCACGCCCGGCTCGAGAAACGCAAGCTGGAGGAAACTGCGCCCGTTCAGCGGCAACTCCTGGATTTTCTGCCGGGTGATGACGCCGGTGACTGCATGGGCCTCGGTTTCGACGTGGATGGGGCTGGCGGAGACCACAACGGCTTCGCGCGCCTCACCGAGTTCCAGCCGCAGGTTGACGGTCAGCACCCTCCCCGTCGCCACGGTGACGTCCATTGTCTGGGTGCGGAAGCCCGGGAGCTCGGCGCTGATGGTGTAGAGCCCGGCGGCGAGCGAGGGCGCCGCGAATGTGCCGTCCGCACTTGACGTCAGCTGGCGCTCCACCCCCGTCGCGGTGTGTCGGATGGTGATGGACGCTCCCGGAAGCACCGCGTCGGTCTGATCGTGCACGGTGCCCGAGATCGTGCCCACGGGCGCTTGCGCCCACGCCGCCGTGGCCATCAAGACAGCGAAGCAGGCACTGATGCTGCCGTGAAAAACCGGGGATTTCAGGAAGCCGATTCCGCGTTCCGGGAGCGCCGCGTGTCGCATAACTTCTCCTTTGAGAACCGGACGTTCTCCTGGCCGTGGGCCGACGCACCGCCGGGGGCCTACCACTAATCCTGGTGAGAGGAGGCTGATTATCAACCGGGCAACGATGATAATGTCAAGGACAATTCTAGCGAAGCGCCGCCTCAAACCGACCAGCGTCGCTTCGCTAGAGATCACGAGGTTTTATTCAATAGCCCCGCTACGCGGGGGCTAGCCGTGCTTAGGCAACCAGAATGTGACCGTTTCGTACACATTGTGGCCAAGCAAGCACGGCTAGTCAGCCACAAGCCGCCATTGCGCGCGCGAACCGGAACGGAAAATCAGCGACCGAGCGACACGCCATGGCCGAACGCTACGTCCACAACATCGATCCCGTGCTCGCCGACGTCGCCGGCGTACACCTGTGGTGGTACGGGCTCGGCTTCGCCCTCGGATTCCTGCACCTCCACCGATTTCTGATGTGCGACCGCGCACGGCTCGGCTTGTCGCAGCGCGATGTGTGGTCGCTCTCGATCCTGATGACGGCCGGCATACTGGCAGGCGGTCGCTCGGTCGAGATCGCGTTCGATGAATGGGCGTTCTATCGCAGTCACCCGGGCCTGATACCCGCCTTCTGGCTGGGCGGTATGGCGACGCACGGGCTCCTCATCGGCGCGGGTGTCGCGACTGGACTCTTTGCCGTCGCGTGGAAGAGGCCGTTTCTGGCGCTCGCCGATACGCTGGTTGTTCCAGGGGCTTTTCTGATGGGCGTAGGCCGGATCGGGAACTTCATCGATGGCCAGATCGTGGGCAGCGTGACCGACGTCTGGTGGGGCGTCAAATTCCCCTATGCTGATGGTTTTCGCCATCCA
>JACQTH010000333.1 GCA_016210935.1 Acidobacteriota bacterium
ATGAACTCGTGGCCGCGCCACTCCTCGAGGCGAAGCTCGACCTGTCGGGCCGATGTCGCCCAGGTTCGAAAGCGGACGCCATCGGAGTCGGGAATCGCGCCAAGCCAGGGACGCCATGGCCCACTGATGCTCATAACGGTAGCCCAAGAGCGAAGAGCAAGAACCAGCTCAAAGACACGAAGGCTGTCGCTTGACGCGGGCGGCCTGCGTAGCAGGCCGCGCCTGGGCAGGGACACGAGCAAAACGAAAAGGGTCTACATCGGGTTCGCCTTTTGTGGACCCTTTTCGTTTGCTCGTGCCCTGCCCGGATCGCCGCGTGCGCGGCGCCGCGTCGAGCGACTTTTGTGTCTTCGTGTCTTCGTGAAGTTTCGCTTTTCATCACGTCGACGGCGTTAATTCCAAAATTCCCCTAATCGGAATCCTGATCCAGTCGGGACGATTGTTCAGCTCGTAGCCGAGCTCGTACAAAGCCTTTTCGAGCATGAAGAAATCGAGCACCTCCTGAAACTGGGTCGGCTCGGGGAGAAACGGCGCCGCGCCGGCCGTGGCCCGGTACGACCGAAGGAAGCTGTCGACCATGACGCGCGCCCAGAGGTCCGCCCACGGCTCGAGCCGCTTGAGCGCTTCCGCGTCGGCTCCCGCTTCGGCAAACATCTCCGCATAGGCGGCGTAGTTGTACGACCGCAGCATCCCCGCCACGTCTTTGAGCGCCAGCTGCTTTCGTCGTCTGACGTCGATCGGCCGCGTCGGCTCGCCTTCGAAGTCGATGATGATGAAGTCGCCCTCGACCCACAGGACCTGACCCAGGTGGTAATCGCCGTGCACCCGGATCTTGGAGACCGCCAAGTCCAGCGATTCGAGGCCGCGCAGCCGTTCCATGATGCGATCGCCCAGCGCCAGGACCTGGCGGACCTCCGGCGAGGGTCCGTCAGTACGCGCGAGTGTGTCGTCGAGCGCGTGCCACACCGTCTTCGCCAGTTGCCGCGCGTCGGCGCCGAACCCTTTGAGATCGTCGGGCGTCAACGGTTCCGGCGCGAAGGCGATGTCCGACGAATCCGCCGCCAGGGCGAGGTGCAGTTCCGCGGTGCGCCGGCCGAGGAGCGCCACCGATTCCGTATAACCGCCTATGACGGCCTTGAATTCATCGGGACGGTCGTCCGGGGCCTTGACGATCGCCTCACCCGCGATAGCCGAAAAATCGGGCGTGGTCTGGACACGCTCGAAATAGCGGCCGGCCTCGTACAGGGCGTGATCCCAGCCGTTCGCCTGACTCGTGATGAACCCTTGAAGCATCGCGAGCGTCACGTCGCCCCCACCCGGCTGCGAATAGGTGAGCCCGCCCACCACGGGCGGCACGCGGGGGAACTGCGCGCGGTCGGTCAGATAGTGGCCGATCTCGAGGTCGGGATTCGGCCCGACCTGCATGCGCCGAAAGAGTTTCAAGACCAGCCGGTCGCTGAAGATGAGCGAGGTGTTGCTGGCGTCGCTTCGGCCGCGCGTGATGGGCCGCGGCGTTGATGGTCCGCGTGTCTCCGGATACCTGGGCGTGCTGAAGGCGCGGACGCCGCCGCCGCGCCTGGTCGGGATCTGTCGGCTCGCCTCGATCGCCTCGAGCACCACTTCGCCGATCGATTCCGCACCGCCGAAGACGCCCATCAGGACCCCTTTTCGGGCGCCGGTCACGCGCGCGATCGCAGCTTCCGGGGCCTCCTTCAGTCGTTCCTCCCCATCCGTCCCGGCGAGCAGCACCAGGGGCATGAAGTAGCTCTCGTGACCGCCGTCGGCGTACTCCGCGTGGACGAAGGCCAGGAACGCCGGCGCAGGGCCCTTGCGCAGCGGGGTCCAGTCGGCGATCCGCGTCGATCGAAGCCGCCGCGCTTTGCCGCCGAACCAGCGCTGCCGTTCGAGGAACGGCGGCAGACACTCGCGCTCGATGAGCGTGCGGACGTGACCGTCGAGCAACGTGTCCCACGCCGTGCCCGCGAAGAGCGCCGGCAGCTCCGCCGATTCGGCCGGCACGGCCGTCGTCCGGATCGCCACCGGCGTCGTTTCCTTGACGAGCTGGAACCAGTAGATGGAATACGGTCCGAGCGTCAGAAAGTACGGTGAGTCGCCGATGCGCGGCAGCTCGATACGTCCGATGATTTCGACCGGCGTCAGCCCGTGAAACGCCGCGAGCGAGAGCTCGACCGGCTGGATCGATCGCGACAGGTTCGCGACGACGAGGATCACGTCGTCGCCGTATCGACGCACGTATGCGAGGACCTTCCGGTTCTGTGGATAGAGAATCTCCAGCGTGCCGCGCCCGAACGTCTTGTGCTGCCGGCGCAGGGTGAGCAGGCGCTTCGTCCAGTTGAGCAGCGAGAACGGCGATCGCTCCTGCGCTTCGACGTTGATCGCGCCGTATCCGTAGACGGGATCCATGATCGGCGGCGAGTACAGGCGCGCCGGATCCGCGCGCGAGAAGCCGGCGTTGCGATCGGCGGTCCATTGCATCGGCGTCCGGACGCCATTGCGATCGCCGAGGAACACGTTGTCGCCCATCCCGATCTCGTCGCCGTAGTAGAGGACGGGCGTCCCGGGAAGCGAGCACAACAGGCTCGTCAGCAGCTCGATGCGCGGCCGGCTGTTTTCGACCAGTGGGGCGAGCCGGCGCCGGATGCCCAGGTTCAGGCGCATCTGCGGATCGGCGGCGTACGCCTGATACATGTAGTCGCGCTCTTCGTCGGTGACCATCTCCAGCGTCAGCTCGTCGTGGTTGCGCAGGAAGAGCGCCCACTGGCAGGTGTCCGGGATGTCCGGCGTCTGCCGGAGGATCTCCGTGATGGGGTGGCGATCTTCCTGGCGCAGGGCCATGAAGATGCGCGGCATCACCGGAAAGTGGAACGCCATGTGGCACTCGTCGCCCTCGCCGAAGTAGGGCCGCACGTCGGCCGGCCACTGGTTCGCTTCCGCCAGCAGCATCCGGTTGTCGTAGTGGGCGTCGAGCGTGCGCCGGATCTCCTGAAGGATGACGTGCGTTTCGGGCAGGTTCTCGCAGCTGGTGCCCTCGCGCTCGATGAGATAGGGAATGGCGTCCAGGCGCATCCCGTCGACGCCCATGTCGAGCCAGAACTGCATCACCTTGTTCACCGCGCGCAGGACGCGGGGGTTGTCGAAGTTCAGATCCGGTTGGTGATGGAAGAACCGGTGCCAGTAGAACGCCTTCGCCTCCGCGTCCCAGGTCCAGTTCGATCGTTCCGTATCGGTGAAGATAATCCGTGCGTCCTGATAGACCTGATCGGTGTCGCTCCAGACGTAATAACTCCGTTTCGACGACCCGGCCCGCGCGCGCCTCGCCGCCTGAAACCACGGGTGCTGATCGGAGGTGTGATTGATGACCAGCTCGGTGATGACCTGCAGGTTGCGATCGTGCGCCGCGCGCAGAAACGCCTTGAAGTCGCGCAGCGTGCCGTAACTCGGATGAATCCCCTCGTACTGCGCGATGTCGTACCCATCGTCGCGAAGCGGCGAGGGGTAGAACGGCAGGATCCAGAGACACGTGACGCCGAGCTCTTGAACGTAGTCCAGCTTCTCGATCAGGCCGGGGAAGTCGCCGATGCCGTCGTGGTTCGCATCGAAGAACGACTTGACCGGGATTTCGTAGATGATGGCGTCCTTGTACCAGAGCGGATCGGAGGCGCTGCCGGGACGAGGCATAGAGCGTAGGGGTCAGGGGCCGGGGGACAGGAGTCGGAAGCGTTCTGGAGGTAAGTCGTGAGGTCTTTTCCGGCCCCCGACCCCCGACCCTCGGCCCCCGGACATTCTCACTCTTTCTCCATCCGCAGGATATGCGCCACCCGCTCCGTCGGATCCAACCGCACATAATTCCACTCGCCGCGCCACCGATAGGCCTCGCCGCTCAGAAGATCCCGGACGATGAATTCGTGGCCGAGGGGGAGGTGCCAGTCGTACAGCGGCGCCTTCACCCACCCGTGCTGCACGTGATCGGGATCCAGATTCACGACGATCATCAGCGCGTTCGAGTCATCCGGGGTCTTCCTGCTGTAGAACATCAGCTGGTCGTTGTCGGTTTCGTGGAACGCCAGCGGCCAGGAGAACTGCAGCGCGGGATTCTCGTTCCGGATTCGATTCACGGCCTGCACGAGGTCCTTGATGTGTCCCGGCCGATCCCAATCCCGGTGTACGATCTGGTATTTCTCCGAATCGAAATACTCCTCCGATCCCGGAGCCGCGGCGCGGTTCTCGCAGAGCTCGAAGCCGCTGTAGATGCCGTAGCTCGCCCCCAGCGTGGCGGCCAGCACGAGACGGACCTGAAAAGCCGGCCGGCCGCCGTTCTGCAAGTACGCATGCAGGATGTCCGGGGTGTTGGCGAAGAGATTCGGCCGGAAATACTCGCGCATCTGCGTTTCGGTCAACTCGGTGAAGTAGTCGACCAGCTCGCGCTTCGTATTCCGCCAGGTGAAGTACGTGTACGACTGCGTGAAGCCCAGTTTCGCCAGGTACTTCATCACCGCCGGCCTGGTGAACGCTTCCGAGAGGAGGATGACGTCGAGATGAGTGGACCGGATCTCGCGGATCACCCATTCCCAGAACCGGAGCGGCTTCGTATGGGGATTGTCGACGCGGAAGATTCGAACGCCGTGATCGATCCAGAAGCGAAGGATCCCGAGCAGCGCGCGCCAGAGCGATTCCCAGTCGGGTGATTCGAAGTTGAACGGGTAGATGTCCTGATACTTCTTCGGTGGGTTCTCCGCGTACTTGATCGAGCCGTCAGGCCGATGGCGAAACCATTCCGGGTGCTCGCGCACCCAGGGATGGTCGGGCGAGGCCTGAAAGGCGATATCGAGCGCGATCTCCAGCCCGTGGGCGCGTGCGGCGGCGACAAACCGATCGAAGTCGTCGATCGTGCCAAGCGCGGGTTCGACGGCGGTGTGACCGCCCGCGTCGGATCCGATCGCCCACGGGCTGCCCGGATCGTTCGGTTCCGCGGCGAGCGAATTGTTCCGCCCCTTTCGACTCGTCCGGGCGATGGGATGTATGGGCGGCAGATACAGAACGTCGAAGCCCATCGCGGCGATCGCCGGCAGCCGCGCCGCCGCTTCGTCGAACGTCGCGCTCCGGGTGGGATCCAGTCCCGCGGATCGCGGAAACATCTCGTACCACGCGCCGCACCGCGCCCGTTCTCGTTCGACCCAGACGGTCAGGGTCCGTTCGTAGGTTGCCGCGCCCGAGCGGACCTCGACCTGCGTCGGGACCTGTCCCGCTGTCGTAGTGCCCGGCTTTAGCCGGGCCTCTTCGCGCGCCAGCTCACGTTTGAGGATTACCCCTTCGAGCAGCTCGCTCGACACGTCCTGCCCGGCCGCCTTCTTCTTGGACACCTCGTCTTCCCACGTGGCACGTCGATCGATCCACGCGTCGATCGTGTATTCGTATCGCCCTAATGCGGCCACGCGGAACGACGCTTCCCACCGATCGTTGCCGAGTGATTTCATCGTGACTTCATGCCAGGCTTCAGGCTGCAGGCTGCGGGCTTCGGGGAACCGGGCTGCGGGATCCAGGCTTCGTTGCTCCGGCAGAGAGTAGCCCGAAGCCTGAAGCCCGTAGTCCGTCTCTCGTGTCCCGTAGCCCGAAGCCTGTAGCCCGTAGCCCGCTACATGCCGGTACCGAACCACCGCCGCGATCTTGTCGTGACCGTCGGCGAAGATCGTCGCGCGCACGAGCACTTCTTCACCAATCGTCCGCTTGATCGGGAAGCGCCCCTCGTCGATTTCCGGCTCGACCTGCGCGATGATCAGTCGGGGAGGGTGGGTCACAGTGGCTGATCTCTCACGGGTTTCATGACCGGCGAGGTCTGAGGGTGAAGATGGCAAGAGCGTGGGGTTGGAGCGCATATCGTCCGCCGTTGCGCAGGAGCGGCTCGGGATGCGGGAGCCGCTCCATCGTATCCAGGAACTTTTCCCAGTACTGATCCGGTCGATGCGGCGGGAGACTGAACATCACCGGCTGCTTGTCCGCATTGAGCAGGACAAGGAGCGTGTCGTCGACAATGCGCCGGCCCCGCTCATCCACCTCGTCCACGGCATCGCCTGCAAGCTGGACGCCGAGCGACCGTGTGGACGGGGCGTGCCACGTCTCGTCGGTCATTTCCTTGCCTGTCGGATCGAACCACGCCAGGTCCTTCACGCCCGCCCCTCGAATCGGCCTCCCTTGAAAGAACCGCCGGCGCCGCAACACGCGATGCTCGTGCCGGAAGCGGATGAGCTGGCGCACGAACGCGAGGAAGTCCTGTTGATCGTGGTCCAGGGCCCAGTGATACCAGCTGAGCTCGTTGTCCTGGCAGTACGCGTTGTTGTTGCCGAGCTGCGTCCGGCTCAGATCGTCGCCGCCGGCCAGCATCGGAACGCCCTGCGAGAGCATCAGCGTGGCGATGAAATTGCGCTTCTGGCGCGCCCGCAGGCGCACGATCTCGAAATCCGTCGCCGGCCCTTCTGTGCCGCAGTTCCAGCTCAGGTTGTTGTTCTCGCCGTCCCGGTTGTGCTCGCCGTTCGCCTCATTATGTTTCTGCTCGTACGAGACGAGATCCTGCAGCGTGAAGCCGTCGTGCGCGGTGACGAAGTTGATGCTCGCGTGCGGGCGCCGGCCGCCCTGTTCGTACAAATCGCTGCTGCCCGCCAGACGGCTGGCCAGCTCCGACACCTGACCGCCGTCGCCCCGCCAGAACCGCCGCACCGAATCGCGATAGCGGCCGTTCCACTCGGTCCATCCGGGAGGGAAGTTGCCCACCTGGTAGCCGCCTTCGCCGAGGTCCCACGGCTCGGCGATCAGCTTTACCTGCGACAGGACCGGGTCCTGATGGATGATGTCGAAGAACGCGCCGAGCCGATCGACCGCATGCAGCTCACGCGCGAGCGCGCTCGCCAAATCGAAGCGGAACCCGTCGACGTGCATGTGCAGCACCCAGTAGCGGAGGCTGTCCATGATGAGTTGCAGCACGCGTGGGCTCTGCATGTTGAGGGTGTTCCCGCACCCCGTGAAGTCCTCATAGAAGCGTGGGTTGCCGGGCTGCAGCCGGTAGTACGACACGTTGTCGATGCCGCGCAGGCTCAGCGTCGGTCCGAGCTGGTTCGATTCGGCGGTGTGGTTGTAGACCACGTCGAGGATCACTTCGAGGCCGGCCGCGTGCAGCGCCCGCACCATCATCTTGAATTCACGAACCGATTCCAGCGCCTGCTTCGAGACCGAGTAGCGAAGATCGGGCGCGAAGTAGGCGAGCGTGTTGTAGCCCCAGTAGTTGCTGAGGCCGCGCTCGGCCAGATGCCGCTCGTAGGCATGGTGATGAATCGGCATCAGCTCCACCGTCGTGATCCCGAGACTCTTCAGATGTTCGAGCGCCGCGTCGCAGACGAGACCCAGGTACGTGCCGCGCAGCTGGTGTGGCACCTCCGGGTGGAGCTGCGTGAAGCCCTTGACGTGCGTCTCGTAGATGACCGTGTCATGCCATGGGATGCGCGGCGGATGATCGTCGCCCCAGGTGAATGCCGGGTCGATCACCGCTGCGAGTGGCGCACCGGCAGCGTTGTCGCGATCGTCGAACAATAGATCCGCGTCGGGACCGCCCGGACGATAGCCGAACATCTCGTCGCACCATCGAATGCCGCGGCCCACGGCCTTGCCGTACGGATCGAACAGCACCTTGTGGCGATTGAACCGATGTCCGGCGGCGGGATCGTACGGCCCGTCCACCCGGTAGCCATACAGCTGTCCCGGCTTGGCGTCCGGCAGATACCCGTGCCAGACCATGTCGGTCTGCTCGGTCAGCGGGATGCGGTCCGACTCACGCGTCGAGTCGGGGGAGTCGAACAGGCACAGCTCGATGAGCGTCGCGTGTTCCGAAAAAATGGCGAAGTTGATCCCGATGCCATCCCAGGTGGCGCCCAGGGGATACGGTCGGCCGGGCCAGAGACGCATGGATTAGTGGCCAGTGGCCGGTGGCCGGTGGCCAGAAGGCGAAGAGGGGCCAGTAGCCAGTGGCCAGTGGCCAGAGAAGAAAGAGGGGCCAGTAGCCAGTGGCCAGAAAAGAAACGATGAATTTCCACCGTCTCTGTTTTCAGCAATGCTCACGGATTTCACGACCGCTGCTTTCCTTACTGGCTACTGGCCACTGACCACTGGCCACTATTTCTTGAAATCCACCGCCGGAACGCGCTTCGCCTCCGGCGGCGCCTGGAAGAAGGGGTATTCCTGGAACCCGAAGACCTTGGCTGTGAGGTTCGCGGGGAACTGCCGCCGGTTGGTGTTGTAGTCCTGGACCTTTTCGTTGTATCGCATCCGCTCGACCGCGATGCGGTTCTCGGTGCCGGCCAGTTCGTCCATCATCCGATTG
>JACQTH010000334.1 GCA_016210935.1 Acidobacteriota bacterium
GCCTGGCGTGACCGGAGAGCACCGAGAAATTAAGCACAACATCTATGCAAACGCGCCAAAAACCTCTGTCATCTCCGTGTACTCCGGGTTCTCCGTGTTCTCCGTGTTCTCCGTGTACGATGACGAGCTGCACATGAATTGGCTGTTCAAAGAAGAACCCACTCACTACAGCTTCGACGACCTCGTGCATGACGGCAAGACCGAGTGGAGCGGCGTCAGGAACCCGCTCGCGCAAAAGCATCTCCACGAGGTCCGCAAGGGCGATCGCATCTTCTACTACCACACCGGCGACGAGAAGGCGATCGTCGGGATCGCCAAAGCGCTGTCGAACGCGTACGCGGATCCCGACGATCCGTCCGGTAAACGCGCCGTTGTCGACGTCGGTCCGGTGAAGAAGCTCGCCCGCCCCGTGACGCTGGCCGAAATCAAAGCCAACCGCACGTTCGCGACCTTCCCACTCGTACGGATGGGTCGTCTGTCGGTGATGCCGGTCCCCGAGCGCGAGTGGGAGGAAATCGAGCGCATGGCTCGAGCCCGCTGACCACCGGCGGCCCGACTCGTGGTTTTCCGCCTTTAGGCGGAAGTGACGCACGCGTCGAGTTTCCGCCGGAGAAACCGCCGCTCCGGCTCGGAACAGGCGCAATCGAGCGCAGCCGCGAAACAGGATGCGGCTTCGGACGGACGCCCGAGCTCGAGGAGCAGATGACCTCGAACGGCGAGGAACAGGTGGTAATGCCGCAGCGCCCGATCGCGCTCGAGCGCGGACGTGGCCGCGAGCGCGGCCGCCGGACCGTGCACCCGCGCCACGGCGACCGCGCGATTGAGCGCCACGATGGGCGAAGCTGTGAGCGAAAGCAACTGATCGTACAACTGCAGGATGAGCGGCCAGTCCACCGACTGTGGATCGTGGCCTCGGGCATGCGTGGCGGCGATGGCTGCCTGAACGTGATACTCGGACACCTCCTCGCCGCCGATCGATCGATCGAAATGATGAAATCCCATCGCGATCAGGCGATCGTCCCATCGACTGCGATCTTGATCGTCGAGCAGGACGAGGTCGCCCATCGCATCGATGCGGGCCGGAAGCCGCGCCGCCTGAAGCGCCATCAAGGCGACGAGCGCGTGGGCGCGAGGGGTGGCGACCGAAGAGCACGCGATGAGCCGGCCGAGGCGAAGCGCTTCCAGACACAAATCCTGTCGAATCAACGCCTCGCCTTCATGCGCCGCGTACCCTTCATTGAACATGAAGTAGAGAACGTCGAGCACGACGTCGAGGCGCTGCCGCAGCTCCGATCCTTCGGGCATGTCGAGCGTCAGCCGGCGGTCGCGAATCTGCCGCTTCGCGCGAACGATGCGCTGCGCGATCGCCGCCTCGTCCGCCAGGAACGCCCGTGCGATCTCACGCACGCTGAACCCGCTAATCGTCTTCAGACCGAGCGCGACGCTCGCCTCGCGCGGGAGCTCCGGATGACAGCACATGAACATCATCCGCAGCTCCTCGTCGCGAAGCTGCTCCTCGACGTCCGGGTCGTTCGAACGTGCGACCGCCGATTGGGTCAACGCCGCGACGAGGAGACCAGTTTTGGCGCCGAACGTCTGGTCACGGCGGACCGCGTCGATCGCGATGTTGTGCGCCACGCGAAAGAGCCAGCCCGCCGGGTTTTCCGGGACCCCCTCATACGGCCACGTCTGGAGGGCCCGTACCATGGCCTCCTGCACCGTCTCTTCGGCAAGGCCGATGTGCGCCGGTCCCAGCAAACGCGTCAGGCGGGCCACCATCCGGCCCGCCTGATGTCTGAAGAGGTGCTCGAGAAGCGGCGACGTCTCGGGCAAGGCGATCACAACCCCCACAACTGTCGGACTTCGATCGTGCCGCCGTACTCCAGGTGCGGGTGCTCGAGCGCGAGCTTCACCGCCTCGTCGTAGCTCCCCGCCTCGATGGTGTAGTAGCCGCCAAGCACCTCCTTGGTCTCGCTGTACGGCCCGTCGGTCGCGCGCGGCCGGCCGCCCTGCGACCGGATCACGCGGCCGGGATCGTCGGCGAGGCGCTTGCTGTCGCGCGTGAAGGGCTTTTTCGTCCACGCGGTGTACTTCTCGATCGCCTTCTGCATCTCTTCCGGGCTGATCTTCTGCCACTGGGACGGATCGTCATAAAGGAGCAGCATGTATTGAGGCATCGTTCCTCCACGGAGTCGTGAGTCTTGAGTGTTCGCTGTTACTTCTTTGGTCCCTCGTCCTTCGTCCCTCGTCCCTCGTCCCCAGTCTCTTATTTCACGCGAGTATACAAACGTCTCCTCTCTTGTCGGCCCCGGGGTGCGTAAGGCGCGGGCCGCCTGAAACGTCTCTACCGCTTGGTCGCCATAGAGACGGTTGAAAGGGCCCTGAATCGACAATCCCGCTAACCGGCTGATTTGCCGGATGATGTGGCGTCCGCTATGCGAGGATCCGGCTCAATGCGGCAGGCGTGGACGCAGGGGCGCGCGTGACCGAGCCGCGGTCGTACCAAGCGTTCCAGCACTTCATCACGCATGCGCCGTGGCAGGCGCAAACGGTGTGGCGGCGGTTGCTGGCCGTCACGCCGGAGCGCCAAGGCGTGTTGATTCTCGACGACACGCCGTTTCTCAAACAGGGGACGCACTCGGTCGGGGTCGCGAGACAGCGTGCTGGTCGCGATCGCCGACGATGATGCCCAC
>JACQTH010000344.1 GCA_016210935.1 Acidobacteriota bacterium
CTGCAGCATCATCGTCTTGCCGGTGCGCGGCGGCGCGACGATCAGGCCGCGCTGCCCCTTCCCGATCGGCACCAGCAAATCGAGGACGCGCGCGGTGAGGTTGTCGGAGTCGGCTTCGAGGGCGAGCTTTTCCTGCGGATACAGCGGCGTCAGGTTCTCGAAGAAGATCTTGTCACGCGCCTTTTCCGGAGGCTCGAAATTGACCGCTTCGACCTTGATGAGCGCGAAGTACCGCTCCCCGTCTTTCGGCGGCCGGATCTGGCCGGACACGGTGTCGCCGGTATGCAGGTCGAATTTCCGGATCTGCGACGGCGAGACGTACACGTCGTCCGGGCCGGGCAGGTAGTTGTAGTCGGGGGCCCGCAGGAACCCGAACCCGTCCGGCAGCGTCTCGAGCACGCCTTCCGAGAACATGAACCCGCTCTTCTCGGTGCGGGCGCGCAGGATCTCGAAGATCAGCTCCTGCTTGCGCATGCTCGTCGCGTTCGGCACATCGAGCTGCTTGGCAATCTGGGTGAGGGCGGCGACGTTCATGTCCTTGAGCGACGAGAGCTCCAGGACCGGCGTGTCGGCCGTGGTGGTCGCCGTCTGGGTCTTGGCGCGAGTCTGTTGATCAGTTTCCACAGTTGTTCCTAAATGACGAGATTTGGCGATTTGGCGAATGGCCGATCTGGCGATTTATTGGATGATTTGGCGCTCAATCCCTCAATCAATCGCCCAATCGCCAGCCGTGCTTGCACGGCTAGAACGTGTACAAAACGATCACATTTCCCGTGCAAGCCCGGCTTAGGCGCGGCCGCATATGCGGCCGCGCAAACGAGTAACGAAGCTTCGCGTGCTTCACTGGTCGGTTTGAGGCGAAGCTTCGTTACATTACTCAGTGTGTTCGCGCGTCATCGCTGACCGGGGACAACGGGCCGTCGACCAACGGGCTGTCGACAGCGACCGCTTCCGTGACGGACGGCGCGGCCGCCTCGGGCAGCGGCTCCGCCAGCGCGGTCTTCAGCACTTCGTCCATGGTCTCGACGAGATAGACGTTCAGCACGTCGAGCACGTTCTTCGGAATGTCCGCGAGGTCCTTTTCATTGTCCTTCGGCAGGACGATGTTCTTCAGCCCGGCGCGGTGCGCCGCGAGCACCTTCTCCTTCACGCCGCCGATCGGCAGAACCTTGCCGCGCAGCGTGATTTCGCCGGTCATGGCGACGTCCTTGCGCGTGGGGATGCGGGCCACGGCCGACACGAGCGCCGTCGCCATCGTGATGCCGGCCGACGGCCCATCCTTCGGGATCGCCCCCTCCGGCACGTGGATGTGGACGTCGATCTTGCGATTGAAGTCCTTGGCGATGCTGAACTCCTCGGCCTTCGACCGGACGTAGCTCATGGCGGCCTGCGCCGATTCCTGCATCACGTCGCCGAGCTTGCCGGTCAGCATCAGCACGCCCTTGCCGGGCATCAGGGTGACTTCCGTCACCAGAATCTCGCCGCCGACTTCCGTCCAGGCGAGGCCGGTCGCGACGCCAATCTCATTCTTCTCCTCGGCCATGGTCGGCCGGAACTTGGGCACACCCAGATACTGGGTGACCTGCTCGGGCGTGATCTCTTCGCGGAAGTCCTTGCCCTGGATCACGACCTTGCGCGCGACCTTGCGGCAGATCGACGAGATCTCCCGCTCGAGGCTGCGGACGCCGGCTTCGCGCGTGTACCGCTGGATGATCGTCTGAATGGCGTCGTCGGTAAACGTGATGTTGCTGGCCGTGAGGCCGGTCCCTTCGACCGATTTCCGTACGAGGAACCTTTTCGCGATCTCGATCTTCTCGTGCTCGGTGTAGCCGGGCAGGTTGAGCGTTTCCATCCGATCCCTGAGCGCCTGCGGGATCGTATGGAGGACGTTCGCCGTGCAGATGAACATCACGTGCGAGAGGTCGAACTCGACGTCCAGATAGTGATCGAGGAACGTGTGGTTCTGCTCCGGATCGAGCACCTCGAGCAGCGCCGCCGACGGGTCACCGCGGAAGTCCATCGACATCTTGTCGAC
>JACQTH010000345.1 GCA_016210935.1 Acidobacteriota bacterium
GTACGGCCCCGAGTACGCCGAATTCGATTTGCCGATCATCGACGGTCTGGCGTCGGACCCGAAGGATGGCGGGCCGCTGATTGAGGCGGGTCGGGCTGAACTGGTGGCGCGCTTGCTTGGCGCGCTGGAAGCCAAACCGGAGCTGGCGCGGCGGATTTCGCAGATCGACGTGCAGAACCCGAGAGATGCGGTCGTCCTTCTGGATCACGACCCCGCCCTGCTGCGGCTCGGCAGCGAACAGTTCCTCGAGCGCCTTGAGGCGTATCTCGAGATCGCGCCGGTGCTTCGTCAGAGCGTGGCCCACATCGACTATGTGGATCTGCGATTTGGCGATCGGGTGTACGTCGGCAGCGCAGAAGTGAGGACGCAGATGCGGCGGAGCACGAAGGCCGTAGCGGCCGCCGCCCGGTAGCCGAACAGGAGACCTCGTGGCGCGGAGCGAACGATACCTGGTGGGGCTCGACGTCGGAACGTCGAAGGTCGCCGTGGTCGTGGGCGAGGTCCAGGACGCTGGCGGCCTCGACGTCGTCGGCGTCGGATCGGCCGAGTCGAAAGGCGTACGCCGCGGCGTCATCGTCAACGTCGAAGGCGCGGTCGAATCGATCAAGAAGGCGATCGAGGAAGCGGAGTTGATGGCCGGTGTGGAGATCGATTCGGTGCATCTTGGCTTGTCCGGCGCCCACGTCAAGGCGTTCAACAGCCGTGGCGTCGTGGCGGTGGCGGGCAAGAACCGAGAGATCACGCGTGAGGACGTCCGTCGCGCCATCGACGCGGCCAAAGGTGTCGCGCTCCCCAGCGGCCGCGAGATTCTCCATGTGCTGCCGCAGGACTTCGTCGTCGACGAACAGGACGGCATCGGCGAGCCTGTCGGCATGACCGGGACGCGCCTCGAAGTGAACGTCCACATCGTCACCGGCAGCGTGTCCTCGACCCAGAACCTCGTCGCTTGCGTGAATCGGGCCGGGGTCCACGTGATGGACACGACGCTCGAACAGCTCGCCGCGAGCGAAGCCGTGCTGACGCCGGACGAAAAGGAGCTGGGCGTGGCGCTCGTCGAGATCGGCGGCGGCACCACGGATCTCGCGATCTTCGAGCGCGGCAGCCTGTGGCACACGGCGGTGCTGCCGATTGGCGGCGATCACTTCACGAACGACATCGCGGTCGGACTCCGGACGCCCATACCCGACGCGGAGAAGATCAAGCGAAAGTCGGGCTGCGCGCTGTCCGCGATGGTCGACGACGATGAGACGATCGAAGCGGCCAGTGTGGGAGGCCGTAAGCCGCGCGTGATGGCTCGGCGGATCCTGTCGGAGATCCTGCAGCCGCGCGCCGAAGAGATCTTCCATCTCGTCTGGGACGAAGTTCGGCGGGCGGGTTATGAAAAGGCGCTCAACTCGGGCATCGTGCTGACCGGCGGCGGGTCCATCCTCGAGGGCCTGCCGGAGATCGCCGAACAGATTTTCGACCTGCCGATCCGAAGGGCGGCGCCGATCAGCTCGGGTAGCCTGGCCGACTACATCAACAGCCCCGCATTCTCGACCGCCGTGGGACTCGTGCTGTACGCGCACCGGAATCAGGTGAACGAGCCATCGCGGTTCGTCGGCGCCATCGCGTGGCTGAAGACCATCTTTCGGGAGTTCTTCTAATGGCCGACCACAAGACGAGTTCGACACCCGCCTTCGATCCGGAATTCGAGACGCTGCGCATCCTCCTTCATGACGATGCAGGCCGGGCCGGTGCGCGCATCAAGGTAATCGGCGTCGGCGGCGGCGGAGGCAACGCCGTCAACCGCATGGTGCGGGCGGGTCTCGAGGGCGTCGAGTTCATCGCCGCGAACACCGATCTTCAGGCGCTCTCGGCGAACGCCGCCCCGCTGAAGCTGCAGCTGGGGGCGAAGCTGACGAAAGGACTCGGCGCCGGTGCCGATCCGAATGTCGGACGTCAGGCGGCGCTCGAGGACACGGAGAGGTTGATCGAGATACTCGGCGGCGCTGATCTCGTGTTCGTCACCACCGGACTCGGAGGCGGCACCGGGACGGGCGGCGCGCCGGTGATCGCCAGCCTGGCCAGCGAGCTCGGAGCGCTGACGATCGCGGTCGTGACCAAGCCGTTCCGCTTCGAGGGGAAAAAGCGGGCCATGCAGGCGCAGAAGGGTCTGGACGAGCTGCGCGCCTGTGTGGACAGTGTGATCACGATCCCGAACGAGCGACTGCTGACCACGACCGAGCGCGACACCCCGCTGACCGACGCGTTCGCCGCGGCCGACGATGTGCTTCGGCAGGCCATTCAGGGGATCTCGGACCTGATTCTGGTGCCCGGCCTGATCAACCTGGATTTCGCGGACGTCAAGACCATCATGGCCGGCATGGGGGTCGCCCTCATGGGCACCGGAATCGGGGAAGGACCGAACCGCGCGGTCGATGCCGCCCGCAGAGCGGTCTCGAGCCCACTGCTCGAGGACGCCAAAGTCGACGGCGCCCGCGGCGTCATCATCAACGTGACCGGCGGACCCGACCTGACGCTCACCGAAGCCAACGAAGCGTCGTGTCTCATTCAGGAAGTGGCACACGAAGAGGCCAACATCATCTTCGGAGCCGTGATCAACCAGCACCTGAAAGGCAAGGTCAAGATCACCGTGATCGCGACCGGCTTCGATCAGGCTGCGCCGATCCGGACGAGCACGCACCAAACGCCGGTCGATCTGCAGAGCTACGGCGGCTTCACGAAGCCCCGAATTGAAGGGGTGTCGGAACCCGAATCGTTACGCCTGTCGATCGCACGTCGTCCTGCGGTTGAGTTCCTGCCGCTCCCCGTGACGGCTGCTGGTGTGCAGCCCGATTCGTCGCCGGACGTTCCCTCCGACTCGCCGCTCGACGTGCCCGCATTTTTGCGGCGATAAAACGCCGCTGGCGACCTGGCAGCAGCCGGTTCGGCTCCGGCGTGGTAAATTAAAAAGATCCACGGCACACGAGACCGTCGTCTGACCAGCCGTGGCAAGACGACGGGTACCGGGATACGTTCCGAGCACCATGACATCCTTCTGGCATCAGCGCGAACGCGCCATCGAGACGCTGTCACGTGAGACCGGCTACATCCGGAAGCCTCATGGCGACCGGCTGAGAGTGGCTCTCGCGTTTCCCAACACGTACTTCGTGGGGATGTCGAACCTCGGATTCCAGACGACATACCGGTTATTCAATGACCTGGACGATGCGGTGTGCGAACGGGTGTTTTTGCCGCCGAAGCAGGAACTGCAAACACTGCTGGCCTCGCGCACCCCGCTCATCACGCTCGAATCCCAGACATCTGTCTCGGAGTTCGATGTCTTTGCGTTCTCGGTGTCGTTCGAATGGGATTACACGAACGTCCTGACGATGCTGCGGCTGGCGCGTCTGCCGATCTACGCGGCGGAGCGCGACCACCGGCATCCTCTGGTCGTCATCGGCGGCGCGGTGACCTTCGTGAACCCCGAGCCGCTCGCGCCGTTTGCGGATGTCATCGCCGCCGGCGAAGGTGAGGTCCTGGTTCCCGCTCTCGTCTCCGCGATCGGCGAAGCGGCTTCCCGGGCCTCGCTGCGGCGGCGGCTCGCGCGCACCCGCGGGTTTTATGTGCCATCGCTGTACGACGTGCGTTACGGAGATGGCGGTGCGATCGCGGAACATCTGCCGGTGGAAGGCGGTGTGAACCTGCCTGTCAGGAAGGCTGCGCTGCCGGCGACCGAGGCAGTCGAACCGCCCGCCACCCGCGTCTTCACGCCGGACACCGAATTCGGATCGCGGCTCCTGGTTGAAGTGGTCCGCGGCTGCGCGAATCTCTGCCGGTTCTGCTGGGCGGGATACAACTACCTGCCCGTCCGCGCGTTTCCGGCCGACCGCATCCTCGCCCTCGCTCGGGACGCCAAGGCGTTCTCCAAACGAATTGGTCTCGTCTCGATCGCCTTGTGCGATCACCCGGAGATCGAGCGCATCCTGGCGGAACTCGCCGCGATGGGTTATTCGATCAGTCCCGCCTCCCTGCGGCTCGACGATCTGACCGAGTCGATCGTCCGCCTGCTTCGCGAGAGCGGCGAGCGCTCCGTCACAATCGCTCCTGAGACCGGCTCGGATCGGCTTCGCCGCGTCATCAACAAGACCATCACGAACGACGAGATCCTCGACCGTGCCGAGTTGATTTTCGCCAGCGGGATGGAGAACCTGAAGCTGTACTACATGCTTGCCCTGCCAACCGAGACGGACGAGGACCTCGTCGCGATCAGGGATCTCACGCTGCAGATGCGGGAGATCATGATGAAGCATGCGCGGAAGCGCGGGCGCGTCGGCCGGATTGTCGGCAGCGTCAACCCGCTCATCCCCAAACCGGCGACGGCATATCAGTGGATCCCCATGGAAGACCCCGCGCGGGTGGAGCAGAAAATCGAGCGGCTCCGCGGATTGATGGCCGGCCTCGACAACGTGTACTTCACGATTAAGTCCGAGCGCCACTCGTACTATCAGGCGCTGCTGTCGCTCGGTGACCGGCGCGTGGCGCCCGCCATCGAATGTGCGGAGCGGAACGGCGGCAACTGGCGGGCCGCTGTCGAGGAAGCCGGAATTGACGCCGGCTTTTATATCTACCGCGACCGCTCGCGCGACGCGTGGCTCCCGTGGGACATCATCGACGGGGGGATGAAGCGCGAATTCTTCCATAACGAGCTCCAGAAAAGCCTTCGGGCAGAATGGACGCTTCCCCCAAAACGGCTCAAGGAGAATGCACGTCTTCTGCCGGTGCTCACCTGAGATCAACGTCAGGATGCGACCGCGTGCCTTTCCTGCTCGTATTCCGCGTACGCCTGCAGAATCAGATCGCGAACCCGATCCTGTCCCGTCGTGTCGAGAATCGGACGCAGCAGCGCGAAGCTGCGCCGCTCGCCGTTGACGGAAAACGAGCGCGCGGGAAACGTGACGTTGCGTCCGGGGCCCGACCGGCGCTCCCAGACCGCGAAGCCAATGAGTTTCAGGCCTTCGAGGGGCCCTTCAGCAAAATGCAGCTCGGCGTCGGCGAGCAGTCCCGGCGGATTGCCTTTTTCGTTCGGTGTGATCTTGACCAGCATGTGAGATGCTCCGTACTGAAGTGGCGCAGGCGCGTTGCCAGTCCGTCAGCAAGGCGGATGCCGCGGGGTTTCTGACGTCGCGCGGGGCTGTCGAAATCGTGGAATCAAGAGGATCTGCGGATGCGGGAAGGGCAACCCCGGCGATCGACCCAAGAGTCGGCCGCGGGGAAATGTGAACGCGCGTTGCACATCGCGGGTCTTAGTCCGCGATGATTAGAACGTGGGCGAGCGCCAGATCCTGCGAGTGCGTAAGGGTTAAGAACGCGGAGGTCGCGCCCATCTCGTGGAGGCGTCGCGCGGCGCCTCCGTGAAACTCCAGTTGCGGGGGGCCGCCCCGGCGGACGACCTCGAGATCGCGCCACTGGACGCCGCGTGAATGGCCGGTCCCGAGCGCTTTCATGCCCGCTTCCTTGGCCGCGAACCTGGCAGCGAAGTGGGGACCGGGGCGCCGCCGATGCTGACAATAGGCGATTTCCCGATCGGTAAACACGCGTTGCAGGAACCGATCGCCGAACCGCTCGATCGTCTGCTCGACCCGCGCAATCTCCGTGGCATCCAGGCCGGTGCCGATGATCTTCATCAGGGCGATTCTAGTCTGAAGTCGGAAGTCATAAGTCTGAAGTCGCTGAAGAGATTTACACTTGAGACTTCTGACGCGCCTATCATTCGATGACGCTGGCCAAGCTTCCGAGTCCCGCCGACGGCTTTTACTGGGCTGGCACGACGTCGGGGCCTGTGCTCCGATGTCGTGCACTCGATCCGCTCGCAGACCACATCTTTAGTACGCGGTCGCTCGCTCTTCGCGGTCGAAACGCGGAGGCCGGATGGATGTCGCTCGCCCGCGAGCTGAAGGTAGAACCGAGCCGCCTCCTCAGAGTGAGGCAAGTCCACGGAACCGCGGCCATTGTTGTGCCAAATGGTGATCTCCACCTCTGGCGGGACGATAGTCGACCTGAGGCGGATGCGATCATCACGGCCGATCCGTCCACAGCACTTGCTGTGCAGGTGGCAGACTGCACCCCAATCCTTCTAGCTGACCGAAACCGTCGTGCGGTCGCCGCGATTCACGCCGGATGGCGAGGTTCCGCGGCGGGAATCGTCTCGTCGGTCGTGGAGCGGCTCAGATCCGAGCTCGGGATGAGGCCTGATGACGTCATTGCGGCGGTTGGTCCAGGCATCGGCCCCTGTTGTTATGAGGTTGGAGACGAGGTGCGCGAGGCATTTCGGGCGAAGTTCGGGCAGGCCAGCGGGTCGTGGTTTGTAGCGGGGACCGCCACGCCCCGCGCCGCTCGTCGCCTGGACCTTTGGACGGCGACCCGGGATCAGCTTGTCGCGTCGGGTGTACCGGCTTCGCAGATCCACGTCGCGGCGCTTTGCACCGCGACCCATCTCGATCTGTTTCACTCGTTTCGAAAAGAGCGGGATCAGACCGGCCGGATGGCGGCCGTCATCCGGCTAGCGTGACATGCGGACGAGGCTCCGCCCGATCCGCGATCGCATCGGACGTCACGTCGACGTGCTCTTTGTCGGCATCAACCCGGGTGTTCGCTCGGCCGAGACCGGTCATCATTTCGCGGGCTATTCAAATCGATTCTGGAAGCTCCTCTATGACGCCCGGCTCGTGCCGGAGCCGGTCACGTTCCTCGACGATGATCGGTTGCCGGAGTGGGGGTATGGGATCACCAATCTGATCCGCCGGCCGAGTGCCGGGATGATCGACCTGCGGCCTGCCGAGTATCTCGCGGGTCGCGCGCACCTGCTGCGGAAGATCCGGCGTGCGAAGCCCGCGATGGTGGCGGTCGTGGGGGTGACGGTGTATCGGGCCCTTTTCCCGCAAAAACGGAACGAAGCGGTCAGGCTCGGTCCGAAGGATGAGCGTCTGGAGGGTGTGCGGGTCTTCGTGCTGCCCAATCCGAGCGGTCGCAACGCGAACTACACCTACGGCGAGATGCTGGAGGCGTTCCGGGCGCTTCGGCGTGCGCTCGGGAAGCCCGCGCGACGTCACTCGCTGGCCTAGGCGGTCCACTAGCGTCCCAGGCGGACGCTCAGTATCGGGGCCTGGCATTAGCGCGCCAGCAGGGCGGCGACTATTGCGACGAGCACCGAGACCTGAATACCCACGGTCCAGGTGAAGTGGCGGGATATTAGAGGGACTCCGCGCGGGCGGCTTCGTCCATCGCCTGATTGGCGAGGCGGTCGGCGTGGGCGTTGCTCGCGCGGCCCACGTGCTCGAAGGTGACCTTCGCGAACCGCGCGGCCAGCTCCCGGGCGCGTTGGTGCAGCGGCTGAAGGCCCGGATGCTTCACCTTATAGACGCCCTTCATCTGCTGCACGAGCAGCAGGGAATCGGAGCGGATATGGAGCGATTGCGCGCCCAGGGCGAGCGCACCCTCGAGAGCGGCGAGCAGGCCGCGGTACTCGGCGACGTTGTTGGTGGCGATGCCGATCGCCCCGTGCAATTCATCGATCGGCTCGCCGCCAGCGTTCTCAAACCGAACACCATACCCCGCGGGCCCGGGATTACCGCGCGCGCCGCCGTCGATATAGGCGACCATTGTTTGGTTGCGGTGGGGCCCCACCCCTACCGCCTCCCACGGCTCGCTTTTCGCTCGCCGCGCTGGCTTGGAACGACGATCCACTTGGTGCGACAACTCAGTGATCCTAATCCGGGATCCACTCTGACGTCGACGCGGCGGCTGACGCGGGGCCAGCGTAATAGAGGATCCGCTGACAACTGTCGCACTGAAGGATGTCATCGTTCCGCCGGATGTCGTTGAACTTCTGCGGTCGCAGGCGGACATGGCAGATCGTGCAGAGGCCGTCCTTCGCCTCCGCGACCGCCAGGCCCTTCCGTCCGCGGGCGACCGTCTCGAATATCGACAGCGCTCGTGGATCGATCTGTTTCACCAGCGCCTGACGTTGCCCGACGCTGGCGTCGAGATCCGTCTTGAGCTTCGCGATTTCCTGATCGAGCGCCTCGCGCTCCTGCTGAATCTCGGTCCGCTCCGCCGCGAGGCCTTTCTCCGCCGTCTTCACCGCGCCTGACAGCTCGTCGGCCTCGAGCATCCGCTCGAGCAGCCGGTCCTCGGTGCGGCGGACCTCCTGCTGCGCCACGTCGATCTCCTTCAGCATCGCCGTGTACTCGCGATTGGTCTTGACTTCCATCAACTGGTCCTTGAACTTCGACAGGCGGCCCTGCTGGGCGGCGAGATCTTTTTCCAGCGTGCGACGTGCCGCCTGGTTGGCGGAGAGGGCCTCCTGCGCCACGGTCAGCCGCCGCTTCGCTTCGTCGAGACGCGATTCGAGCGCCTGGACGTGCGCCGGCTGGTCGGCGACCGTGCGGCGGGCCGATTCCACGAAGGTGTCGATCTGCTGGAGACGAATGAGGCGTTCGAGATCGGGGTTCATTTGGAAGAAGGGGCCGGGGGCCAGTCGGGGAGGAGCGTGTTGGGTTCGTGTTTTATGCGGAAGCGACGAGCGTGGGTGCGTGTGTGTACAAAGAAAAGGCCCCGAGAACGGGGCCTTGGGTTCCTCTCGCAGTCGACCTGCGACTGCGACAGGCTTCGCGGGCGCGTGCTTGTACCGGCCAACGCGAGCGTCTTTCCGAATCCCGAATCCCCGCCTTCGCGCGAAGCGCTTCGGCGAGGCTCGCCGAAGTTCGCGCTCGGATCTGATATTGCGAACGAAGGCGGCCGAACCCTGAATCCCGTGATCATCGTTGCCAATTGTGTGGGCCCACCAGGATTCGAACCTGGGACAGGCCGGTTATGAGCCGGCGGCTCTGACCGCTGAGCTATGGGCCCGAAAAACAGGGGCCGGGAATCAGCGAACTTTCTATTGTCGCAAAATTGCAGTCCCTGATCCCTGA
>JACQTH010000346.1 GCA_016210935.1 Acidobacteriota bacterium
CCCCCACCCCCGCCGCCTCCCACGGCTCGCTGGCGCTCGCCGCGGTGATTTGTTGCAGCGATCCGTTTAGTGGAACGGCTCCGCGCTCCACCCCGCGATCTCCCACGGCTCGTTGCACGAGCAGGACCCCGCACGCCACCGTGAGCCCGAGCTCGGTGGCCACCGTCGCCCATGCGGCACCCGCGATGCCGAATCGTGGAATCCACAGGGCATTCACGCCCACATTCACCGCGAGCATCATCCCGCACATCGCCGCGTAGGCGCGCTGCAGGTTCCACGCGACGAGCTGGGTCGTCAACGCGTAGTTCAGAAACAACAGCGGAAGGGCAGCGGCGAGGATCCGGAAGGCCTGGGACCCGCCGGCATAGCGCGGGCCGTAGAACAGGTGCACGATTGCGGGCGCAGTCCAGTACACGCCCGCTGAGAGCGCCACGCCCGTAGCGGCGAGCTTGAGCGAGAGGGACCGCAGCAGACGCGCATCCCGCGCCCGGCACATCTGAGGAAACATCACCGCCAGCACCGCCGCCGGAAACAATCTCAGGGCTTCCACCATCCGGAAGACGGCGTTGTAGAGCCCGGCTGCCCCGTCTCCGACCCAGTGCTGAACCAGAAAGAGATCGACGCGGAAATAGAGCGCTGACAAGAGCGCGCCGATACCGATCGGGAGGACGTCGCGGCGGAAGCCGGACCATGACATCGACGAACCTGTTTCGCGATGCCCGATCTCGGACCCGCTCAGCGCGAGTTGCGCGACAAAGACCAGGGCCACCGCCGCCGGGACGAGCAGCGCCACCGCGAGCGACTCGAGGCCGCCGCCGTTCGCCAGAAGCGGCCAGGCCAGCAGCAGCACGCCGAGGCGGTGCGCGAGGTTGACAGACGACTCGACATCCGATCGCGAGAGCCCGCGAAACACATGATTGAAGAACTCGATGAGCGAGCCGCAGATCTGCGCGACGGCGATCAGCGAGAACGCCGCGGCGCGCCCGCCCGGCAGCCAGAGGACCGACAGCGCGACGGCGGTGAGCGAGGCAAGCGCGGCGGCTGCCAGACGCGCCGGCAGCAGCGCGCGACACCACATCCCCGCGCGATTCGGCTCGCGCGAGACGCTGCGCGCCAGATGCACCTGAAGGCCCATGTCGGTCGCCAGGCCCAGCAGCCACCCGAGCGTCCAGGCGACCGCAAACACGCCGAAGTCCGCGGCCGACAGCGCGCGCGCCGCCATCACGGTGATGGCGAACAAGGCGAGCTTGCTCACGACATCCGAGGCGGCCTTGTAGCCAATCAGCAGGGCCGGCAGAACGGAGTGCCTGGGGGGCGTGGAGTGCCTGGAGTGCTGAGACTCCCAACCGCGCGCGCGCACCTCAGGCACTTTGGGCACTCTCGGCACTTCAGGCACCCTACCTTACGTTTCCCGCAACGGTTTTCGGCGTCGGTAAGGGCTCCGCCCGCCGCTTACCGGCATTGGCAGCAATCAAAAGGTTGCGCCGCCACCTGCACCTCTCATGCCCGCCTTCGCACGGCTGATCGTCGGTGCTACGGCGAGCAGGCCCGCCTTCGCACGGCCAATCGTCAGTGCTCCGGCCAGTTGGCCTGGCCGGGTTTTTGATAGGCGTTTCGCCACCACGTGCTTCTCTATCTCTCCGCGCTGGTCCTCACGCTGGCGATCCCATTCGAGCGGCTGGAACCGGCGCTCACGTTGCCGGGGCAAAAGCTGACTAATGTCGAAGTCGTGATGCTGATCGCGATTGGCTGCTGGGTGCTGACAATTTTTCGGACCCGCGACATCTCGGAGCTGACCTCGTCGCTGTCGTGGCCGATCGCCGGCCTGTTGGCCGCCATGATCGTCTCGACGCTTCTGGCGGGCGAGCACCGGATCAACGCCGTCAAGTTTACCGGACGCTTTCTCGCGGGATTCATGGTGTTTCTGCTGGCCATCCGGACGGTGTCGTCTGCGCAACGGGCCATGCGGCTGACCGCCGCGATGCTCGGGACCGCCGTGGTCGTGAGCGGTATCGCGATCTTCGAATGGCTGGAGGCGCCCGCGGTCATCGACTGGTTGACGCGGTTCCGGCCCGGCGTCGCGGTGGTGGGCGGCCACGTGCGCGCGACCTCCACGCTGCAATACCCGACCATCACGTCGATGTACCTCGAGGTGGCCTTTGCCCTCGGGCTCGCGCTCTACGGGTCCGCCGTCGACCGCCGCCGGTGGGGGCTGGCGATCGTCATCGGTGTGGCCTTATGGCTCGTCGGCGTCGGCGTGGTGCTGACGTTCACCCGAGCGGGCTTACTCGTCCTGACGGCGGTCCTGACGACCGCGCTGGCGGTCTGGGTCGTTCGCCGACGATTCGATCGCGGGGTCGTCGCGCTGGCCGCGCTCGAGGCCGCGATCATGGTCGTCATCGCCATGTCGTTTACCGGCGGCCTGCAATGGCTGCGAATCACGACCGAACAACAGCAAGGCTGGTATCGCGCCACCTATGTGGTCCCGGAACGCCTCTCGCTTCAGACGAAGGAGATCCGGCTCGTCGACGTCCGCTTGCGCAACGACGGGCGAGTGACGTGGGTCAACGACGAACGGACGCCGTTTCGTCTGTCGTATCACTGGCTCGATCGCGCCGGCCGGCCGGTTGAATTCGACGGCGTCCGGACACCGTTTGACGAGGACGTGCCTCCCGGAACGGAGGTGGCGCTGCGCGCGCGTATCAGGGCCCCTTCAAGACCCGGCGAGTATCAGCTCGCGTGGGATCTGGTTCAGGAGCAGCGTCTCTGGTTCAGCACTGAAGGGGCCCCCGGTCCCCGCACGGCCGCGATTGTCGAAGGGGAACCCGCGGCGACAGGTGTGCCTTCGTTGCTGACGGAGCTTCCGCGCCCTCGACCGCGCGTCGGCCGTCTCGAGCTGTGGCGCGCCGCCGCCTCGATGGTGTGGGCGCGGCCGCTCTTCGGCGTCGGGCCCGACAATTTTCGGTGGCAGTACGGCCGGTTTCTCGGCGTGGATCGCGCGGACACGCGCGTGCACGCGAACAATCTCTATCTCGAGTTCCTGGCGGGAACCGGTCTCGTCGGCGGCGCGCTGGCGTTCTGGCTGGTGTGGCGGCTGGCACGCGCGGTGGCGCACCGATTCCGCGACGCGAGGCCGGAGCAGCTTCCGCTGGCGGTCGGTGCCGGCGCAGCCGTCATCGCGATCCTGCTGCATGGAGTGGTCGACGCGTTCTTCGCGTTCACGCCGACGTATCTGACCATTTGGCTGGCGTTCGCCCTCCTGATGTGCGACGAGCGGTGGGAACAGAACGCAGAGAGTGCCTGAGGTGCCTGAAGTGCCTAAAGTGCCTTGTGTGCGTTGGTGGGCCTTGCGGCTCCGCACCCTAGGCACTCTAGGCACTCTAAGCACCCTAGGCACCGTGGTATCTCATGCGCATCGCGTTTGACGGGACGACCTTGCGGCCGGAGCAGACCGGGGTTGGCTACTACACCGAGCATCTGCTCCATCACCTCGCCCAGGATCCCGACACCGATCTGGTCGTCTTGTCGAATCGTCCGGTGTGGACGTCGATCCCGCTGGCGAGCCGGGTCCGGATCGAGACCAGCCGGCGGCCCCTGCAGCGTGCCATTTGGATGCAAACGCTGGCGCCCGCGCGGCTGCGATCGCTCAAGCC
>JACQTH010000347.1 GCA_016210935.1 Acidobacteriota bacterium
AACAGGAAGTTCGCCTGCGAATCGGTCGACTTGATCCCGCGGTCCGCGAACGACTTGATCGTGAAGTCGCGCGCGGCCTTGTTTCTGGCCTTCTCGGCCGCGAGGTACGCCGGGTCGTGATCGATCGCGACCAGGGCCGCCTTGAGCGCCAGGACCGTAATCGAGCCGCCCGATTCCCAGTTCGCCAGTTCCCGGATCGCCTGCGGATGGCCAATCGCATAGCCGATGCGGAGTCCCGCCATCCCATACGCCTTCGAGAAGGTCCGCGCGACGATGACGCGCGGGTTCTGAACGGCGATCGGAAGCATCGTCTCGTACGACGGATCGGTGACGTAGTCGTAATAGGCCTCGTCGACCAGGATCGTTGTCTTCGGCGACAGCTTATTGACGCGTTCGATGAACTCGCGCGTGTCCTTGCCGCTGACGGCCGTGGCCGCCGGGTTGTTCGGGCTGCAGAAGAACACGAGACCGGCGCCCTTCGACGCGGCGATCGTCGCCTCGAGATCCAGCTTGAGGTCGGCCGTCATCTTCACGCCGCGGACCGGCGCGTGCGTGATGGTCGACGCGTAGCCGGAGCACTCCTCATAGGTCGGGATCGACCCGACGAGCGGCCGGTTCGGATCCGTATAGACCTGCGTGCAGGTCCGCAGGATCTGCGTGGAGCCCGTGCCGATCAGCACGTTCTCGGGTTGTAGTTTGAAGTGCGCGGCGATGGCGTCGCGCAGATCGCCCTCGACGGCGAACGGATACCGGCCGGCCGGCGCGCCGGTCGCGCCCATCGCCGCCCGCACGGCGTTCAGGACCTTTTCGCCCGGTCCCATCGGGTTCTCGTTGCTCGCGAGGATAATCGGGTTCTCCGCCGCGTGCAGCGGCGGCTCGAAGGCGCTCCACATGGCGTTCTCGCGGCCCCGGGCGCTGACGAAGCTCGTGAGCGCGCCCGCCGCGCCAATCCCGACCGTCTGAACGAATGCGCGTCGCGACAGCGACATGACAAACCTCCTAAAAGAACTGTTTGAGTTCTGAGCTTCTTCTACCGTCCCCGCTCCGACGTGGTCGTCGTCGTGGTCAGGACCTTCTTGAACACTTCCACCGCCTGCCGCATCTCTTCCACGGTGCCGATCGAGATGCGCGAGTGGGTCTTTTCGTACGGCGGGAAATCCCGCCCGACGGCCACGCCGTGCGCGGCGACCGCATCGCGGAACGCCTTCGCCGGACGCTTGAGATCGACGAAGATGAAGTTGCCTTGCGAGTCGGTCGGCTTGAAGCCCCACGATTCGAATGTCTGGACGGTGAAGGCGCGCACGTCGGTATTGCGCTTCCGCTCCGCGTCGATGTGCGCCTGATCGCCGAGCGAGGCGATGGCGGCGGTCTGGCTCGGAACGCTGACGTTGTACGGCATCTTGAAGAGCGCGAGCTTCTTGATCGTCTCGGCCTGGCCGATCGCGAAGCCGGCCCGCAGCCCCGCCATCCCGTACGCCTTGGAGAAGGTCCGGGTCACGAAGACGTTCGGGTTCTCCATGGCCAGCGGGACCGCCGTCTTGTACGAGGGATCCGTGACGTAATCGAAATACGCCTCGTCAATCAGGATGGCGGTCTCCGGCGAGGTCTGCCGGATCTTCCGGACGAAGTCGGCCACCACGCTCGCGCCGTGCACCGTCGCGGTCGGGTTGTTCGGGTTGCAGAAGAACACCATGCCCGCGCCCCTGGCGGCCGCGGCCATCGCGTCGACGTCGAGCCGAAGCTTGCTGTCGAGCGGGATGAACTTCACCGGCGAGCCAATCTGCTGCGCGGTGCGGGGGCAGTTCTCGAACGAGCACTCGCCGGTCACCAGCGCCTTCGTGCTCGACGTAAAGGCCCGCGTGGCGTTCCGGAGAATCTCGCCCGAGCCGGCGCCCAGGACGACGTTCGCGCGCTTGACGCCGAACTTCTTCGCGATCGCTTCCTCGAAGTCGACATCCAGCGGCTTGCTGTTGAACGGATACCGCCCGAACTGACCGAA
Organism: Acidobacteriota bacterium; assembly: GCA_016210935.1. GTDB lineage: Bacteria > Acidobacteriota > Vicinamibacteria > Vicinamibacterales > JACQTH01 > JACQTH01. The sequence continues at coordinate 2,000 of JACQTH010000347.1, forward strand.
GTTGCCGAGCAGCGCGTCGACCGCCGTCTTCCCGGGGCCGAGCGGGTTCTCGTTGCTGCTGATCTTGATCTCGGCGCGGCCCGACGGCCGGGCCGCTGCTTGGCTGTAAGCTGGCCAGGACTCGGCCACGTGCGCCTCCCGGCCGCGGGCGGCGATGAGCTCGACCGAGACCGGCCCGCTCCTTCCAGGACTGACGCTTCTGATGAATCCGCGTCGCGACAGCGACATAACGTCCTCCTTTAGCGAATAAAAACGTCTAGTGGCCAGTGTCCAGTGGCCAGTTGCCAGTGTCTAGCAAGTCGCTCGTTCTTTCTCCTTTTGGCTACTGGCCACTGGCTGCTGGCCACTCTCTTTCTGGCCACTGGCTACTGACCACCGGCCACTTCCTCTTTCCCGTGGTAGTTCTTCTCGCCCGCCGGAATCCTGACCCGCAGCCGGTTCTGCTCCGGCGGCAGCGGGCAGGTCGTGTACGGATTGAACGCGCACGGTGGATTGTGCGCCATGTTGAAGTCGAGGACGACGTTGCCCGCGACTACTGCCGTCGAAGCGGACGCGTTGAATGAGTTCGAAGCGTCTGCGCTGAACATCCTCGCAGCGTTGGTCGGTTTCGGCAGATCGGCGTACAGAAACCGCGCCGACGGATATGTTTCCTTCCCGCTCGTCAGATCGCGGAAGACGAAGAAGAGCCGCCGCGCGGTCGCCGGTCCTGAGCCGACCCCTTCCATCTTGAAAGTCTGGCCGTCGAGCGTGAACTCGACGAGTCCCAGCGCGTCGTAGGCTTCGTAGTCGCCGAGGATGTTGGGGAACCGAACCGGCTTGGGCTTTTCGTACGGCATGAACCGGCCGGTGACGCGGTACTTCTCGTCAATCGCGAACCACTTGCAGCCGGTGAAGCTGCGCCGCAGCGGGCTGTTCTTGTCGCGCACGCGGATCGCGTGGCGGTCTCCGCTGTAGTGCATCCACATCGTCATGCTGCCGACCTGCAAGGCGTCTTGTTGAACGCCGACTTTGAACTGGGCGGTCTTGACGGGCTTGCCATGCTGCAGGACCGTGACGCCCTCGTTGATGCGGGCGGTCAGCCTGCCGTCGCGGTACTCGAACACGCCGATTTCCGGCGGCGCGCCTTCGGGCAGGACGATGTCGTTGAGGGGGCTGGAGCCGAACCGGTTCTCGCCCTCGTTCAGGAAATACAACCCGGCGACGGTCAGCCATCCGTCGTCGGCTTTCAGCCGGTCCTCGCGTTCCTGGCGCCACTTCTCGACGGACTTCCGATACTCGTCGTCGAGATTAAGCACGGGTAACTCAGGCGGGGACCCAGCGATGACGCGCGTTGCCGTTGCGGACAGCGCAACCGCGGTACATCCGCTGACAACGACCGCCGAAGCCGTGAAGCGAAGGCACTTCTGGAGGGTCATACGCCTGCACCCAAACGGGGCTAAGGGATCAACTCGCGAATTGTACCTGAGGTTTGGCGGGAGTGAAAGGTGCAAAGGTGCAAGGTGCGAGGGTGCTACACCTCTGCACTTCTGCACCTGGCACCCTGTATCTTGCACCCCTGCGCTTCCGCAAAGGCCTCACTATAATGACGGTATGTCAGCCATCCGGGCGGTTTCAGGCCCTGTCCTCGGGCTGTTCCTGCTTGCCACGCTGGGCGCGCTTCACGCGCAAGGAGGCCCCCCGCCGCAGGGCGCGACGCAGCAACCGACGTTTCGCGTGGCGATCGATCTGGTCACGCTCGACGTCATCCCGCGCGACGCACGCGGGCAGTTCGTGGCGAACCTTGCCGTGGAGGATTTCGAGGTCCTCGAGGACTCGGTCAAGCAGGAGATCGCCTCCCTGACGCTCGTCCACGGCGGCCGCGTCTACGATGTGCAGGCGCTCGCACCGCCCGTGCAGGAGGGCATCATTCTCCCGACCATCAGGTCGGCGAATCAGCCTGCCGGCCGAATCTTCCTGATCGTCGTGGACGACCTCCATCTCAATGCCCACGACACGCCGCACGTTCGCGCGCTCCTGAAAAAGATTGCGTCGACGCTGATTCATGAAGGCGACATGTTCATGATGATCAGCACCGGCACCTCTTCAATCGAAGAGCCGATTACGTACGATCGGAACCGGATCCAGGCAGCCATCGGCAAGGTGAAAGGCGGCGGGCTCGAAATCGTGGATCT
>JACQTH010000348.1 GCA_016210935.1 Acidobacteriota bacterium
CGTGAAGGTGCAGAAGTTGCAGATGGAGGAGCAGAAGGGGATGTGGACGTAGAGACCCGGAGCGATCGTCATTTGGTGACTTGGTGATTTGGTGATCTAGATCTGATTTGGCGATTGGGCGATTTCGCGATTGGGCGATTTATTGAAGGATTGGGATTCAATCTCCAAATAAATCGCCAAATCGCAAGATCGCCAAATGCCAGCTAATTCCCCGCCTTCCCCCCTGACCACTTTAAATCCGTCTTTCCCTTGAGCTGGGCGCGCATCGGACCGCCCGCGCGGGGCGGAAGCTTGGATCGCCGTGGGCCTTTCCAGGCGGCCAGGAGATCCTCGGGCCCTGGATTCGGGCCGATATCACGAAAATCTGCGCCGTCGAACTCGAGGAACTCACACATCTCGAGCAATCGCGAGTAGGTCCGGAACCCGACGCGGACCTGCAGCGAGTCGATATTCGTCTCGTCTTCCATCACTTCGTAGTTCGAGGTGAAGATGGTCGCGCGCTTCTCGCCGTAGCGCGTGTTGATGAGGGCGTCCAGCGTCTCGCCCACCCATTCCGACGATCGCTCGGCGCCAAGATCGTCGAGGACCAGTAAATCGGCGTCCATGATGGGCCGCAGAATCTCCATTTCGCCCAAGGGTGTGCCAGCCGAAAACGTGCTGCGAATCAGGCGAAGCAGCTCACGCACGTCGTAGAAATAGCCGCGCGCCCCGCGGGTCGTGATCGCCTGATGGAGGACCGCCGCGGCCAAATGACTTTTGCCGATGCCGGGCCGACGGCCGATGAAGAAGAGGCCTTTGTCCACCACCGGGAACGCCTCCGCGAAGGCGCGCGCCCTCGTGACGGCTTTGAGCAGCAGCTCGTTCGGATAGACCAGAAAGTTGTCGAGCGTGCAGTGCTGGTAGCGCTTGGGAATACGGGCCTGGACCAGCAGCCGATCCGCGACCCGGACCCGCCAGCAGTCGCAGCGTACGACTCGCCGCGTCCCGTGTTGCTGAACGGGCTTCCACCCGCTCCCGCCGCACTCGGGGCATACCGACGATGGCGAATCAGGCATGACGAGGGACCGCGACCGAGAAAACACGGAGCACAAAGAACACAGAGAAGATTTCCGAGGCGATATTAGCAGATCGCGCGACGCGCGAACGCCCGACCTCAGGCCGACAACTCAGCTTCGTTTGCGCGACGGTTCGTCGGCGTGTTCATCTGACGTTGGTGAAGTGACCGAAACAGGCGTGGTTCGGACGAGATCGCCGGGCGAGGATTTCACGAGGGCCGTGCTCAACCGCTGTTCCCAGTCATCGATCCCGCGAGCGAGCTCCTTTTTCACGTACTCCATGAACTCGTTCACTTCGCCCTGCATCTGCTCGATCTTCCGGCGCATGTTGAGAATGATCTCGACGCCCGCGAGGTTGACGCCCAGATCCCGGGTCAGCGACAGAATCGTCTCGAGCTGCTCGAGATCCTCTTCGGAGTACAGACGGGTATTCCCTTCCGTCCGGGAGGGCTTCAGGAGGCCTTCGCGCTCGTAGAGGCGGAGCGTTTGCGGGTGGATGTCGTACTTCTGCGCCACCGCGCTGATCATGTAGAACGCTTTGCCCGATCGTTTGGTAGCGGCCGGTTCAGGTCGTTGGCGTTTCACGCGCGTACTCCCCGTTGATGCGGCCGAACTCCCTCAGCAGATCCTTCGAGCGCTCGTCGAGGATCGGCGGCAGCATCAGCCGGATCTCGACGATCAAATCGCCGCGCCGTCCGTCGCGCGGCGAAGGGACTCCGCGTTCGCGCAGCCGAAACCGTTGACCGGATTGCGTCCCCGGCGGAATGCGCACCCGCGCCGGGCCGTCGATGGTCGGAATCTCGATCTTGGCGCCGAGCGCCGCTTCCTGCAGCGCGACCGGCAGGATGTAATGCAGATTGTCTCCCTCGCGGCGGAACCGCGGGTCCTCGGCCACCTGCACCGTCACCCACACGTCCCCCGGGGGCCCCCCACGCCATCCGCCGTTCCCCTTCCCCGGGACGCGGATCCGATCGCCATGCGGGGTGCCCGCCGGAATGCCGATCGTGAGGGTCTCGCTGCGCGATTCGACACCATGGCCGGAACACCCATCGCACGTGACGTGCACCTGCCGGCCCGTTCCGCCGCAGGCGCCGCAGGTCTTCGTGAAGAGCATATGGCCACGGGCCGACCGCAGCACCCCGGTTCCGTCACAGCGTGAGCATGGGGATTCGGCCGTCCGCCGCATCCCGCTGCCGCGACAGACGCGGCACGTCTCGCGCCGCAGCACCGTCACCGAGCGCGCCACGCCGCGCAGCGACTCGTCGAACCCGATATCGATCGTCGTATGCAGATCCGAGCCGCGCTCGGCCATCGTGCCCGGCTGGCGGCCACGGCGCTGCTGGAAGACCTCGGCGAACAGATCACCAAACGTCGAGGCGCCCGAGCCGCTCACCGGCGCGCGTGTGAAATCGAAGCCGGCGAACCCGAACGACGTCGCTTCGCTCAGCTCCACGACGACCCCCTGCTCTTCGTACTTCCGCCGACGAACCGGGTCCGTCAGGACGTCGAACGCCGCGGTGATCTGCCGAAAACGCACTTCAGCCGCCTTGTCGCCCGGATTGATGTTCGGGTGATAGCGTCGCGCCAGGCGCCGGTAGGCCTTCCTGATTTCAGCTTCCGGCGCCCCGGGCGGCAGGCCGAGAACGGCGTAAAGATCCATAGGGGCTCGGGTCCGGGATTCGGGGTTCGGGATTCGGGGTTCGAAGGTTCTGTGACGACATCCGGGTCAAATCCACGACCCCCGATTCCCGAATCCCCAATCCCGTGATGCTTTACCTCTTCTCCTCGTCCACCACTTCCGCGTCGATGACGTCGCCCGGCTTCGACCCGGCCTCGGGGCCAGACGAAGCGCCGGGTGCGCCCTGCGGCGCGCCGCCCGCCTGCGTCTGGCGATAGAGCATCTCCGCAATCTTGTGCTGGGCGCTGGTGAGCGCCTGCATCCCGCTCCTGATCGCGTCGGTGTCGTTGCGCTCGATCGCCTTCTTCAGATCATCGATCGCCGACTGCACGGCCTGGCGCTCCGGCGCGCCGACCTTCTCGCCGGCGTCCTGAAGCGTCCGCTCCGCGGCGTACACCGCCTGGTCGGCCTGGTTCCGCAGCTCCACCTCTTCACGACGCTTCTTGTCCTCCGACGCGTGCGATTCGGCTTCCTTCATCATCCGGTCGACTTCGTCCTTCGTCAGGCCGCTCGACGCCGTAATCGTGATTTTCTGCTCGCGACCCGTTCCGAGGTCCTTCGCACTGACGTTCACGATGCCGTTCGCGTCGATGTCGAACGTGACTTCAATCTGCGGGACGCCGCGCGGCGCGGCCGGGATCCCGACCAGATGGAATCGCCCCAGCGTGCGGTTGTCGCGCGCCATCGGGCGCTCGCCCTGCAGCACGTGCACTTCGACCTGCGTCTGGCTGTCCGCCGCTGTCGAGAAGATCTCGCTCTTGCGCGTCGGAATCGTCGTATTGCGCTGAATCAACGTCGTCATGACGCCGCCCAGCGTCTCGATGCCGAGCGACAGCGGCGTGACATCGAGCAGCAGCAGGTCCTTGACTTCGCCGGAGAGAACGCCCGCCTGCACCGCCGCGCCGACGGCGACCACTTCGTCCGGGTTCACGCCCTTGTGCGGCTCTTTGCCGAACAGATCGCGGACGATCTGCTGGACCTTCGGGATGCGGGTCGACCCGCCGACCAGGACGACTTCGTCGATCTTGCTCGACGGAATGCCCGCATCCGCCAGCGCCTGCTTGACCGGCCCGATCGTCTTCTGGAGCAAATCGTCGACGAGCTGCTCGAACTTCGCGCGCGTCAGCTTCATCGACAGATGCTTTGGGCCGGTCTGATCCGCGCTGATGAACGGCAGATTGATGTCGGTCTCCATCACCGTGGAGAGCTCCATCTTCGCCTTCTCCGCCGCTTCCTTCAG
>JACQTH010000362.1 GCA_016210935.1 Acidobacteriota bacterium
AGGGCGCCGAAGTGGACTTCGTCGACAGCCTCACCGGCGGCGGGTTCACGATCAAGAACCCGAACGCGACGTCGACCTGCGGCTGCGGCCAGTCCTTCAACGTGTAGTGGGACGAGGGCGGTGGGCGGGACGCTGCCAACTGTCATGCACCAGGCCCTTCCCGATGTCAGCCGGCTCCGCCCGCCCGGCGGCAAGCGATCCAGCAAGCGCGTGCTGATCCTGAACGTGTTCCGCCGCCAGGAGGGACATCTGAGCGCGGACGATCTCGTCGATCTCATCCGACGAGAAGACCAGCGGATCAGCCGCGCGACCGTGTACCGCACGCTCCACTGGATGGTCGAAGCTGGCATCGCACGAAAGGTCGACTTTGGCGAAGGACGCTTCCGTTTCGAGCATTCCTACCGGCATCCGCGACACTTTCATCTGATTTGCAAGAGCTGCAACCGGTCGTCCGAGTTTCTGAGCTCGGACATCGAGGCGCTGATCGAAGAGGTCGCGTCGGCGCGCAACTTCGCGGCGCGTCAGAGCGTGCTGCAGATCTACGGGACGTGCGAGGAATGCCGCACCGGGAAGCCTTCGGACGCCAACGGCGCGACGACCGAGCTGCTGTTCGCCCGTGACGCCTTGCGGATTGCGATGGCGACCGAGCGCAGCGGGCTCGAGTTCTATTCGCGGGCGGCGAAGATCGCGCGTGATCCGCGCGGGCGCAGCGTCTTCCTGAACCTGGCCGCCGAAGAGGGCGAGCATCTGGGCAGGCTGGAAGCGCGATACAAGGAGCTGCTGCGGCAGGACCCGGAGCTCGAATCCCGCCCGACGTTCCTCTTCTTCAAGGGCGCCGCCAACGGCCTCTTCGCGTCGGGTGCGCGGCAGGTGACGCAGTCGACGACCGATCAGGAAGCGCTCATGATCGGCATCACGTGCGAGCGCGCCTCTCATCGATTCTTCAAGCGCTACGGCGAGCGGTTCGAAGATTCCGAAGGGAAGCAGATCTTCCTCGAGTTCGCGGATGAGGAGCGCAATCATCTGGAGCTGCTGATTCGCGAGTATCGCGGTCTGGTCCGACGCCAGCGCCGGAAACATTGATCGATCTCCACCTTCACACCAGCGCGTCCGACGGCCGGTATCCGGCTGCCGAGGTCGTGCTGCGGGCGCACGCCGCGGGCATCACGACCCTGAGCGTCACCGATCACGATACGACCGCCGGCCTCGACGAGACGGCGCGCGCGGCCGCGCCACTGGGGATCGAATACGTACCGGGCATCGAGATCACGGCGGTGTGGCGCCGCAAGGACCTGCATGTCCTGGGGTACTTCTTCGATCCGCGATCGCCCGGGCTGCAGGCGTTTCTCGTCACACAGCGGCAGGATCGGATTCGACGGTTTCGCGCGATGGTCGTGAAGGTTGCGGAGCTCGGGTTGCCGGTCGACGTCGACGCGCTCGTCGAGCGCGCTGAGCGCCACTCTCATCACTCCCTCGGCCGGCCGCTGCTCGCGGACGCGCTCGTGAGCGCCGGGTACGTCGCGGATCGTCGCGAAGCCTTCGATCGATATCTGGGCGATGACTGTGCCGCCTTCGTGCCCCGGGCGGGAGCCTCACCGGAAGAAGTCGTCGGAATCATCGCCGGCGCCGGTGGTATCGCGTCGCTGGCGCATCCGGGGCTGCTCGGACATGACGAGGTGATTCCCTCGATGGTCGCCTCCGGGCTGCAGGCCATCGAGGCGTACCACAGCAAGCACGCGCCGGCAACCGTCCTTCGGTATGTTCGCCTGGCCGAACACTACGGCCTCGCCGTTAGCGGGGGCTCTGACTTTCATGGTGATGGGGGACCGTCGGGCTCCGCTCGGGGCGGGAATGACAGTGCGGCCCTCGGCTGCGTGGCGCTCCCGCGTGACGCGTTCGATCGTCTGCGGGAGCTGGCGGTGTCTGGCGCCCGCGCGCGTTCCTCCTGATGGCAGCGGCGCTCCTCACGGCGATCATCCTGTCGATCCTCGGCCTCGGCGCCAGCGGGATCTTTGGTCTGATGGTGACCGCCAAGGACGATCTCTTTCGCCACACCTCGCTCGCCATCTTCTCGACGTTGGTCAATCTGCTTGCGCACTCGATGATGATGTTCTATCTCATCGGTAAGGGTCGCGCCGTCCGGGACGCGATGACTGAAGCTGGTCTCACCGGCGACTACTATCAGCGGATCGCCAAAGCTCGCGTCCCCGTCTTCTCGTGGGGGACCTACGCCATGGGCATGACCATCCTGACGGCGTTGCTCGGGGCCAGCGTCGACACGCAGGTATTGGCTGGATGGGTCCACGCCGCTGCCGGGTTCGTCGCGCTTGCCGTCAACCTGGTTGCCTTGAAGCTCGAAATCGACGCGGTGGTCGCCAGCGCCCGTGCCGTGGATGAGGTAAACCGGCGCCTTGCCTAGATCCGTCACGCCGACCGTTTGGAAACGCAACAGCTGGCGTCCTGGCGTCGACATCGGTCGGGGCCGGTCGAGCGCGACGGACGTGTGTGGCGCCTTCGACACCGTAGAAGGCGATGGAACGGAACTTGAGTGCTCTACGGTACCGGCTCCGCCCCTCGACTAAAATCAAGGGGGGAGGGCCGGGCGACGAAGGAGTTCATCGGCATGCCGAACGGTACGATCAAGCGACTCGTGCGGGACAGAGGGTTCGGGTTCATCAAGGACGATGGGGGTCAGGAGTGGTTCTTTCACAGGAGCGCCGTCTCGGGCGACGTCTCCTTCGAGCAGCTCCGCGAAGGCCAGCGGGTGAGCTTCGAGGAAGAGCCTTCCACCAAAGGCCCGCGAGCGACTAACATCCGGGCCGCGTAGCCGGCGGCTGACCAGGCCCCGGCAGCCTGGCAGTCATGTTACGGCTTGTTCTCTTCGACATCGATGGCACGCTGATACTGACCGGCGGAGCCGGGAGCCGCGCGATGCGGCGCGCGTTCTCGGAGATCTTCCGCATCGACGATGCCTTTGAGGGCATTTCGATGCCGGGCCGCACGGACGCCGTGATACTCGCGGACGCGTTCGTCCGCGCCGGCCTTCCCGCAGGCGTCGACAACCAGCGCGCGTTTCGTCACGTCTATCTGCGCCACCTGCGCGACGAGCTGGAGCGCCCCCATCCCGACAAGCGTGAGATGCCGGGTGTGCGGTCCATTCTGAACCTCCTCTCCGACCGTGAGGCAATCGTCTTGGGCCTCCTGACGGGCAACTTCGCGGACGCGGCACGCATCAAGCTCGAACACTTCGATCTGTGGCGCTATTTCAGGTGCGGCGCATTCGGGGACGATACGCACGATCGGAATACACTGGTGCCGGTGGCGATCGAGGCAGCGCGCGCTCTGGGCGTGGTCCATGACGCACACGAGGTGATTGTCGTGGGTGACACGCCGCTCGACGTCGCCTGCGCGCGTGCCGGCGGTGCCGTTGCCGTCGCAGTGGCCACCGGCGGCTACGACCCGCACGTGCTCGAAGCCACGGGAGCTGATTACGTGTTCGAAGACCTGAGCGATGTGGATCGGTTTCTGGCGATTGTGGATGGTGACGGGATTGGGGGTTCAGGATTTGGGATTCGAAAGTGAGTCCCGACGTGTGAGCAGCACGTGCGATACGATAGGGCTGGCTCACTAAGTGGATCGTTCTTGCGATTCAGCGCGGCGAGCGCGAGCGAGCCGTGGGAGGCGCTGGGGGTGGGCCCCAGAGTGGTCACACTAAGTGGGATCGTTGCCTCAAACAGCGCCGCGAGCGATTGAGCGAGCGGTGGTAGGC
>JACQTH010000363.1 GCA_016210935.1 Acidobacteriota bacterium
GCCGCGTATCTGGGATGGTCGAGGTAAGCGGCGGCTGGCCTGCGTCCGCGCGACGTCAATCGACGGCGAGTTTTTCGGCCCCATGTCGAACGGCCGAAGGCCTGCGCTACCGAATCGCGGCCGTCTTCTTCGTGGCTTCCGCCTTCAGGCGGAAGAAAAACTCGCCGCCTCGTGCAGTTCGGCCCCGACGACTTGCCAGTCGGTGCAGCCGCGACACAGCGCCGGCAGCTTATCCCATCGATGCTCGCGATGAGGGCGCCGCAGGCGCACGCCTAACGCGCTCCAGAGCTCCTTGACCGAGTGCTCGCGCACGTTTCCGACGACAAGGCCCCCCGCATAGTCGACCGCGCACGCGACGACATCCCCGTTCTGGTGAATGGCCATCGTGTTGTTGCCCCAGGGACACGCGATGCGAAATGCGGAGTTCCTGCTGCCGGCCCCCGCTCGCAGGGTTCCCGTCCACTCGAGCAGATTTCGAACTTTCACGTCGGCGCCGCGCTCGTGCCAGTACGCGCGAAAGGCTTCGGCCTCTGCCGCGTTGAGCGGCATCGTGCTGAACTGGCAGACGATGGCGGGATGCTTCTGCCCGCGCTGCGCCTTGCGGCGGAGCAGCTCCTCCACACAGGCGTAGACGTGATCGCGCGTGGCCCCGACCCGGATGGCCTCGAACGTCGGTGCGGTCAACCCGTCGAGGCTCAGGATGAACCGCCGCAGCGGCGAATCGAGAATCCGCTCGTACGCCTCCCATCGATCGAGCAGGGTGCCGTTCGAGTTGAGCACGAGATTGCGACACCCCGCCTGCGCCGCGTAGTCGAGACGCTCCCACAGTTCCCCCCGGTGTCCCAGAATCAACGCTTCGCCATAGAACGTCGGCCACAGCTCGCACTCGGGCGCTTCCCGTCCCACCTCCTCCACGATCCGATTCCAGAGCGCGCGATCCATGTGCCGCTGCGGCCGCGCCAGCGACTTGTGGCAGCAGTGCGCGCATCGCAGGTTGCAATAGCTCGTGTTCTCCACGACGAGCTGCGGTGGAAATGGATGCTCGGTGAGGGATTCCTCGATGCGGGTGAGGCGCTCATGACCAGGAGGGTTCAGAGACGCCGGAGTCGCCATACACGGGCGCCTGCAACCGCGGTGCCGCGAAAAAGCCGCGGAAATGGTGGCCGATCACGATCGCGTGTCGATCGACCGACCCCGCGGTGACGAGCGTACGACTGCCGGGATTCCGGCAGTCGCCCGGCGCGGCCGCCCTCCCAGGAGGCGTTCCAGGCGTTTTCGCCGCAGGCCGCGATCTTGCTCCGCCACGCGCGGGAGGTTGTGTATGCAGGTTCAGAAAGAGGCATGATGGGGATCCGGGCATGATGAGGATCCTGCTGTTCAGCGGCAAGGGCGGCGTCGGCAAGACCAGCCTCGCGGCGGCGACCGGCACGCGCCTCGCGCGAGAGGGCCGGCGGACGCTGGTGATGAGCGTCGATCCGGCCCACAGCGTCGCCGACGCGTTCGACCTGGGGATCGATCTCTTCAGCCGCGCGACATCGGAGCCCTATCCCATCAGCGACCGGCTCGACATCCAGGAAGTCAACATCCAGGCCGAGCTCAAACGACACTGGCGCGAGATCTCGACCTACGTCATGTCGGTGTTGCGGACGACAGGCCTGGCCGACATCGAGGCGGAGGAGCTGGCGATCCTGCCCGGGATGGAAGAACTGAGCGCCATGATGTACGTCAACCAGTACGCGCGCGAGGGCCGCTACGAGGCCATGGTGCTCGACTGCGCACCGACGGCCGAAAGCCTCCGGTTCGTCAGCATGCCCACGACCCTCGACTGGTACATGAAGCACATCTTTCCGGTGCAGCGACGCGTGCTCAAGGCGGTGCGACCGCTGGCCAATCGCGTCTCGCCCGTCGAGCTGCCGCCGGATCGGTACTTCTCGAACATCCTCGATCTGGCCCAGCGCCTCGACGGCATCGATCAACTGCTCGAAGACCCGACCATCACGAGTGTCCGGCTGGTCACCAATCCGGAGCGCATGGTGCTGCGGGAAACCGAGCGCGCGTACGTCTACTTCACGCTCCACGGCCTGACGGTCGATCGCATCGTCGTCAACCGCGTGCTGCCCGAGGAGGCGGCAGGCGAGTTCTTCACCGAGTGGCGCCGCTCGCAGCGGCAGATCCTGGCGGAGATCGACGAGTATTTCGCGCCGCTGCCCGTGACGCGCGTGCCGTTGTTGACCAGCGAGGTCCTGGGGCGGGAGCGGCTCGCGGAGCTGGCGACACACTTGTACGGGGAACACGACGATCCCGCCGCGGTCACCTTGCAGGAGCGCCCATACAGCTTTGCCAAGGAGGACGGCCGGTATCTCGTCCGCCTGAGACTGCCGTTTGCCGTGAAGACCGACGTGGAGTTATTCAAGAAAGGTGACGAGCTCGTCGTGCAGGTCGGCACGCTGCGGCGCCACATCGGGCTGCCGGTCTCGATGGCGCACCTGGTACCGGCGCGGGCGCGATTGGAGAGCAAGATCCTGACAGTGGAGATGAAGGAGGCCGTATGAGCGAGCAGAAGGCAGCCCCGGCTGGCGGTCCGGGGTCGGTACGAGGCTCGTGCGAGCGAATCGGCGCGGAGATCGACAACCTGTTGCGGTCGCTCGCCCCGTCCGAGGAAGTGCAGGATCACTTCCGCAACGCACGTATCGAGATCCTGAAGGGCCTGCGCAGCGTGATCGACGATCGCATTCAGCACTTGTCCACCGAATCTCGGAAAGGGACCTCCGTGCCGATCGAATGACGCACACGACGGCTGCGGCTGCGGGTCTGCTGCGGTCCAAGGTCGAGCTAGTAACGAAGCTTCGCCGAGCGGCAGCGATTGGTTTGAAGCGAAGCTTCGTTACAATGGGTACGCGTCACGACGCGTTCGTTCTTGCTCCGGCCCGACAGGGCCCGGTGGGGAGGCTCCATGGAACTTTCGTTCGGGACGAACGTTCTCGAGCACGGTTATTCAATCGGCCGGCTGGCCGGCATCGAAGCCGATCGCCAGACCCGCCTCGTGCGCAACATCATCGCCAGCGCGAACGGCTCCGTTGACGTGGATGCAGAGAAGCGGCCGCTCGTCGACGTGCCCGCCGATCATTTCGACGGCGATATCGTCTTGCGCGGCTTTCCTGCGACCGGTGAGGCTCTCGCGCCGGATGAGGTGCTGCTGCTGGCCGAGACGACACGCGTGATACGGGCTGGCCGTCAGATTGGGCGGCTCGCAGGCGTGGAGGTTTCGCCGGAGACGGGCGAGATCGTGGCGATCTTCGCTCGGCACCACTGGTGGACGCGGCGGTTCCGCCTCGAGGCGCCGGGTCTCGATTTTTCCGTCCCCGGAGAGATTCGCGTTGGCGCCGCGACCGCGCGGGCCGCGTAACCCCCAGGCCGAACCTCCGCCGCTCACCCGGCGTCCGCGACGGGTCCGCAAGACGGCTCGCGAGATGGAGCAGGACGCGGCCGTGGCGAGACCCGTTCGAGCTGTCGCTCCGCCCGGATTGGCAGGGGAGGCCGCCGCGATGCTGCTGCGCCGCGGATTACGGCCGCGGGCGACCCGGCCCGAGCTCCCATTCCCACGCGATCTTCGCGAAACAACGGCCTCGCGTCTCGCAGAGCTGCTGGGACGCTACGCTTTCCGTCTGTTTCTCCGCGGGGCGATTCTCAAACCAGAGGGCTTTGCCGCACACGAGGCGACGCGATACGTGCAGGGAGATCTGGCGCACGCGTTCGCGGACGCCCTCGTCGGACTTGGCATCGCGGAACCCGTCGGCGACGACCGATATCGACTTCTATCGTCGGCGACCAGCTTCGGTCCGACGCTCGAGTGGTACGTCGCGCGCGAGCTGGCGCGCAGGCTTTACTTTGACGTCGTGACCGGCGTGAAGTTTCGCGCTTCCGGCGTCGGAGGCGATCTCGACGTGATTGCCGCGGCAGAAGGCAAGCTTGTCTATCTCGAGCTCAAATCCTCGCCCCCCAAGCATCTCTCCGATGCGGAAGTCCGGGCCTTCTTCGATCGCCTTGGAGTGGTCCGGCCCGACCTCACACTGTTCGTCATGGACACCGCGCTGCGGCTGTCGGACAAGGTCCTGCCGATGCTCGTCGCGGAGCTCGAACGACGATGGCCCGACGTGTCCGTTCTGCCGCGGCGCGTGTGGCGCGAGCTGTGGGCGGTGACGCCGCGCGTCTACGCGGTCAACAGCCATCCGGACCTGATGGGGAACATCGGGCGGGCGATCGCGGACGGCCTGGCGACGCTGGCGCCGGCGGCGCCGTAGCGGGCTGCGTCCGGCTGTGGGGCTAAGCCTGGCTCCAGCGCCAAGCGGGCGAGGTGCCTGTAAACAGCGGGTGGGTCGCCGGACGTAGGAGCCTCATGAGGGCATCCATGACGAAGAGATGCGCCGTGCTTCGGCTCACGACCCTGTGCGCGATACTGACCTCCGTTGTCGGTCTCGCCCAGGCGCCTGCGCCCGCAGGCGATCTGGACCAGCGCGTCCGCGCGTTCCTCGATCAGCGCCGCGGAACCTGGCGCGACATGAACGTCCCCGAAGCAGACGGTCGCACGCTCCACGATCTCGTCGTGAAGCACAAGTACACGAGGGCGCTCGAGATTGGGACTTCTACGGGACACTCGGCCATCTGGATTGCCTGGGCGTTGAGCAAGACCGGCGGCAAACTGATCACGATCGACATCGACGCGCGGCGCCACGGAATCGCCCGAGCCAACTTCGAGGAGGCGGGATTATCGGCCTACATCGAGGCCAGGCTGGGCGACGCGCATGAGCTCGTGCCGAAGCTCGAAGGCCCCTTCGACTTCGTCTTCTCGGACGCCGACAAGGAGTGGTACACGAACTACCTGCTCGCTGTCCTGCCAAAGCTGGCGGTGGGAGGCTGCTTCACGGCGCACAACGTCGCAAGCCGCCAGCGCGGGATCGCGGAGTTTCTCGATCGCCTGCAAAGCCTGCCCAATCTGAAGACGACGATCGATCGGTCGAGCGGCGCCGGCCTGTCGATCAGCTACAAGATCGCGGCGCGATAATCCGGCGCCGTCGTGTTACTCGGCTTTGAAGCCGATCTTCTAGCGAAGCGTCGCCTGAGACGACCAGCGCCGCTTCGCTAGAAGATCACGAGGCGTTATTCAATTGCCCCGCTACGCGGGGGCTAGCCGTGCTTGCTGAACCCGAATGTGACCGTTTCGTACACATTCGGGCCGTGCAAGCACGGCTAGGATGGCGTCGGGCAGGCCGGCGAGGATCTGTTCGACGCGCACGAGACGCTGTTCGTGCCGCATCAGAATCTCTTTGATTTCTCCAAAATCCTTTCGAATCTCCGCCATGTCACGGACGAACATCGCCTGGTTCTGGAGGAGCAGCGTCATCGCCTCCTGCAATCCGTTGCGCGAGCTTCTTGCGGCCATTCCCCATCAATTATACCTGGCTATACGTGGCGAGCCGTCCTGGCAGCTTCACCTACGGCACCGGACGCTGGCCTGCGCTTCGGTTCACCCGTCGCGTGGCGCTTGGCACCGACGGATTTCCATCCGACATGCGAGGCGAACTCGATGTCCTTCGATCGGTTGGGGGTCTCGCGGGAGAGGATGACGCGGAGCTGGCCCGTCGGCTCGACCGCGGCCACGCGCTCGTCGAGGAGCGATTCGGCCGCGGGATCGAGCCCGCGCCGCATCCCCCTTCTGCGGTGGCCATGGCTGCGATACGCTGTGAAGCCGAGAGCCAGGCCGCGCGACTTTTCGCGCGGATGCAGCGGTTGGAGGGCTGAGCGGTGAATCCTCTCGAGATGGAACTTGCCGATCGGGCCGTCATGGAGCGAGCGGCGCAGTGCTGCCGGGAGGGCGGCATCGTGCTGCCGACGTTCGGCCAGCTGGCCGAGCCGCATCGCATTCCAGGCTCGGTTCGGGAGCGCCTGGCGCGAATCGATCCGGATGCGCCGCATCCGTTGAACCTCTTTCGCGTTCACTGGTACAACGCCGGAAGCCGGCGCGAACAGACCGCCACTGCGGACCACCTTGTTCTGCCGGCGACCCTCACCGGCGTGCCCGCTCGCATCGTTGTGGCGTTGGGAAACCGCTTTCCCATGATTCGCGCGCATAAGGTGCTGGCCGCGTACGCCTGCCTGGCCCCGCGGCTGGTCGCGGGCCGGTTCGACCCCACGCGGCACAAGGCGATCTGGCCGTCGACCGGCAATTACTGCCGCGGCGGTGTCGCGATCTCGCGAATCATGGGATGCCGCGGCGTCGCCGTCCTGCCCGCCGGCATGAGCGCAGAGCGGTTTTCCTGGTTGGACCGATGGGTTCTCGATCCGGCGGATGTCATCCGAACGCCCGGGTCCGAAAGCAACGTCAAGGAGATTTACGACGCGTGCCACGAGTTGGCGCGTGATCCGGCGAACGTGATTCTCAATCAGTTTTCCGAGTTCGGAAACTACCTCGCGCACTACGAGTGCACCGGACGCGCGCTCGAACGGATCGCCGAATCGCTGCAGGAGGCAGCGCCTGGAACCCTGCGCGCGTTCGTCTCGGCGACCGGTTCTGCGGGCACGCTGGGGGCCGGCGACTACCTCAAGGAGCGGCACGGCACCCGTATTGTCGCGGCGGAAGCGCTCGAGTGTCCGACGATGCTCTACAACGGCTTTGGCGAGCACAATATTCAGGGGATCGGCGACAAGCATATTCCGCTGATCCACAACGTCATGAATACCGACGCCGTGACGGCGGTTTCGGATCGGGCAACCGACACGCTCAATGTCGTGTTCAACACGCCGATCGGCTGCAACTATTTGACCTCACGGCTCGGCGTGCCACCTCCTGTCGTCGAACAGCTCTCCAGCCTTGGCCTGTCGAGCATCTGCAATATCGTCGCCTCGATCAAGACCGC
>JACQTH010000354.1 GCA_016210935.1 Acidobacteriota bacterium
CGGCTGATCTTCTTCATCGCGTACAGCCCTTCGAGGACGAAGTCGATGGCAGAGGCGAGCACCGGCGGGCCCGGTTTCGCCACGTTGATCAGGCGTGTCGCCAGCTCGGCCAGGCCCTGAACCTCCCGCGCGCGCGCGACGACATCGGCGGCAGACGAGGTGTCGCTCAGTTGCAGCGTCCCTCCAATCTCGAACCAGTCGATGATCTGCCTGGGATCGTCGGCGTCGAGCCGGCCCGCGAAGACGTTCGCCACCGCGCTCCTGATCAACTCGCGCGCGACGTTGTCGGCGCCGCGCAGCTCGCCCTCGTATTCCAGCTCGAACTTGCCGGTGATCGACGGCAGCGCCGCGTAGATATCAGTGACGCGGGGGACGACGAGGCGCTCCCCCGCGAGAATCGCCCGCCGTTCGGCGTTCGACACGGCGTTCTCGAGGCAGGTGATGGGCAGCCGCTGGCTGACGCCCGAGCGCTTGTCGATCTTCTTCTCCTGACGGGCCTGAAACGCGACTTCTTCGACGACCTCGCGGACGTACAGCGGGATTTCGAGCTGGTGTTCGCCCGCGCGTTCGGTCCACGCCTCCTGCCTGGTGATGGCGAGGCCATGGGGCCGCGTCGTCGGGTAATGCGTCCGGATCTCCGATCCGATCCGATCCTTGAGCGGCGTGATGATCTTGCCCCGCGCGGTGTAGTCCTCGGGGTTCGCCGTGAAGACCATCATCACGTCGAGGGGCAGCCGGATCGGATAGCCCTTGATCTGAACGTCGCCTTCCTGAAGGATGTTGAAGAGGCCCACCTGAATCTTGCCCGCCAAATCCGGCAGCTCGTTGATCGCAAAGACGCCGCGGTTCGCGCGCGGCAGCAGCCCGTAATGGATGGTCAGCTCGTCCGAGAGCTGCAGGCCGCTGCGCGCGGCCTTGATCGGATCGATGTCGCCGATGATGTCGGCGATGGTCACGTCCGGCGTCGCCAGCTTCTCGACGTAGCGCCCGGCGCGCGGCAGCCACGCGATCGACATCGCGTCGCCCTCGCGCGCGAGGCGCCCGCGGCAGGCGCCGCAGATCGGGTGAAGCGGATGGTCGTTGATCTCGCACCCGGGCACGACCGGCACCTGGTCGTCGAGCAGATCGACGAGGCCGCGCAGAATGCGGCTCTTGGCCTGCCCCCGCAGGCCGAGCAGAATGAAGTTGTGACGCGACAGGATCGCGTTCACGAGCTGGGGCACGACCGTCTCGTCGTAGCCGATGATGCCCGGAAAGAGCGCCTCGCCGGCGCGAAGCTTCCGAATCAGCGATCGCCGCACTTCGTCCTTCACGCTGATGCGCGCGCCCGAGGGATGCCGCCGCAACTCGCCGGCCGTACGGGGGAGCTCTGTTGGGGCCATATGGTCGATTGTAAACTAGTTGCGCGTGGCTAGTCAGGCGGCCAGGTAGTTCGATCTCACTGCCAACTGGCTACTGGCCACTGGCTACTGGCCACTGGCCACTATCGTGAAACGCCCGCACCCGTTCCGAAGCTCCGCCAGACCGCTCGTGTTCGCGCATCGCGGCGGCTGCGCGCTCGCGCCCGAGAACACCCTTCCCGCCTTCGACCAGGCCCTATCGCTCGGCGTTGACGGCCTCGAGCTCGACATCCAGCTCTCGCGCGACGGGGTCGTCGTCGTCTGTCATGATGTCCGTCTCGATCGCACGACGAACGCCAGAGGGCTCGTGAGAGAGCTGACGGCCGACGAGCTCGCCCGCGTGGACGCCGCCTGCCGATTCGGCGGCGAGGCGGCGCATCCATGGCGGGGCACGCTGGTGGGAATCCCCCGGCTCGGTGAGGTCCTGCGCCGCTACCGGGAGTGCTGGATCATTGTCGAAATGAAGGAGAACGACCCGCGGCTGGCCCACGCCGTGGCCGATGAAATCCGGCGGGCGGATGCGGTCGAACGCGTGTGCGTCGGGGGATTCGGGCTGCGCGGGGTCCTAGCCGCTCGCCGCTATGCTCCAGAGATTGCGACCAGCGCCGGCAAAGCGGAGGTGCGGTGGGCCTTGTATCGGTCGTGGGTCGGGGTGCCCCTTCTGTCGCCTCCGTACGTCGGTTACCAGGTTCCCGAATGGTCTGGGACGACGCGCATCATCTCGAGCCGGTTCATCCGCTATGCGCATCGGCACGACCTGTTCGTGCAGGCGTGGACCATCGATCGGCTGGAGGACATGCGCCGGCTGATTGAATGGGGCATCGATGGGTTGATCACCGACCGACCGGATCTGGCGGTGCCGCTGGTGAAAGGCCCGGCGGAAGCCCGGCTGAAGCCGGGCACTACGACTGATGACAACTACGACTCATGACAACACTCACCACACAGCAGCTCCCCACGATTCGAGACGTGTATCTGGCCCGGCAACGCGTGTCGCGCGTCGTGCGGCCGACGCCGCTGATGCGCCACCCGCTGCTGGTCGAGGAGACCGGCCTCGACATCTATGTCAA
>JACQTH010000355.1 GCA_016210935.1 Acidobacteriota bacterium
CTGTGTGCTCTGTGGTGAATACGTCCTGGAACATGAAATCGGGTGACTCCTACAGCGCGCCGGCAATCTCTGCCGATCTCTTCCAGGACCTCCGCCACGGTCTCAGGCTGATTCGCAAGCATGCGGGATTCACGGTCGTCGCGGTCGCCGTGCTCGCCATAGGGATTGGCGCCAACACCGCCATCTTCAGCATCGTCGACACGCTGCTGTTCCGCCCGCTTGCGTACGAACACGCCGATCGAATCGTCACGATCTTCCAGAGAAACCTGAACGCCGGCGGCGCAAAAGACGATGTGGCGCCCGCGAATTTTCTGGACTGGCGCGAGCGGAGCCGCTCCTTCGAGGTGATGGCGGCGTCCGATCCCTACAGCTTCGATTACACCGGCGGGTCCGAGCCGGAATCGCTGTTTGCGATGCTCGTCACCGAGGGCTTCTTCGAGGCGGCCGGTGCGCGCCCGCGTCTCGGGCGAACGTTCCGCCCGGAGGAGCACCAGCAGGGCCGCCATCGTGTCGTCGTGATCAGCGACGGGTTCTGGCGGCGCCGATTCGGGGCGGATCCCCATATCATCGGCCGGGTCGTCTCGCTCGATCAGGAGGCCTACACGATTGTCGGGGTGATGCCGCGAAACTTTCAGCTCGGCATTCTCCCGCGGGCGATGTCGCACGACATCTGGGCGCCGAAAGTGATCCAGGAGTACGAGCCGCGGTTGCGCGGCAGCGCCTTCTGGAATGTGATCGCCCGCCGCAAGCCCGGCATCACGACCGAACAGGCGCAGGCCGAAATGGACACCATCGCCGCGGCGCTCGCGCGCGAGTACCCGCGCACGAATCGAGAAGTCGGCGTTCTCGTCCTGTCTCTGCGCGATCATCTCGCGGGAAGCATCAGGACGGCGCTCTTCGTGCTGCTCGGCGCGGTGGGAGTGGTGCTGCTGATCGCGTGCGCCAACATCGCCAACCTCCTGCTGGTCAGGGGCAGCCAGCGCGAGCGGGAGTTTGCGATTCGGGCCGCGCTGGGCGCCGGTCGTGCGAGGTTGATGCGCCAGCTTCTCGCAGAGAACGTTCTGCTGGCGACCCTCGGCGGCGCCGCCGGACTGCTGGTCGCGCGATGGGGTATCCGGCTGATTGTGTCGCTCACGCCCGTCAACGTGCCCGGCATCGACCAGGTGGCGCTGGATGCGCGCGTGCTCGCCTTCGCGGCGGTGTTGACGCTCTCGACGGCGCTGCTGTTCGGACTCAGCCCATCGCTGCAGTTCTCTCGCAAGACGACTCACGATCCGATGAAAGAAGGACGGTCGATGACGGCATCTGTTCCCGCCGTCCGGCTGCGGCGCGGCCTTGTCGCGGCGGAAGTGGGGCTCGCCCTGGTGCTTCTGACCGGCGCCGGCCTGCTGCTCCGAAGCTTCATGGTCCTGACGCGCGTCGATCCCGGATTCGCCGGCGGCGACATCTACCTGCTGCAGGCATTCACCGGAGATCGGCAGACCACCCCGGAGAGGCGCGTTCAGTTCTTTCGTGAGACCCTCGACCGGCTCCGCGGCGTCCCGGGTGTCGAGTCGGCGGGCGCCGTGATGGCGATGCCGTTCATCGAATCGAACATCAACATCGAATCGCCACTGAGGATCGAGGGACGTCCGGCGCCGCCGCCGCAGGACGAGCCGAGCACGTTCGTGAACATCGCGACGCCAGACGTGTTTCGAACGCTCGGGATTCCGCTGCGCCGTGGCCGGTTTTTCACGGATCGCGACGCCGGCGACGCCCCGCCGGTGGCGCTCGTCAACGACACGCTCGCGCGCCGATACTGGGCAGATCGCGATCCGATTGGGCAACGCATCACCGTGACGATGCAGGGGCGGCCGCGGACCGCAGATGTCGTCGGGATCGTCGGAGAGCTGCGGCACGACGGCCTGGATCAGGAT
The DNA here is from genome assembly GCA_016210935.1 of Acidobacteriota bacterium. Taxonomy (GTDB): domain Bacteria; phylum Acidobacteriota; class Vicinamibacteria; order Vicinamibacterales; family JACQTH01; genus JACQTH01. The sequence goes on from JACQTH010000355.1 coordinate 1,917, forward strand.
CCGCGCCCCGAGGTGTTCCTGCCGCACGCACAACTGTCGTGGGCCGGAATGGTCTACGTGATTCGCGCATCGCCAAACGCCACCATCAGCCTGCAGTCGCTGAAGGAGCAGATCTGGGCGATCGACAAGATGCAGGCGTTCTACCGGACCGCGACGCTCGACGAGCTCGTGGCAAAGTCGCTCGCCGAACGCCGATTCAGCCTGTGGCTGCTCGGCGCCTTTGCGGCGCTCGCGCTCGTGTTGGCGGCGGTGGGGATTTACGGCGTGATCAGCTTCGCCACGAGTCAGCGCACACACGAAATCGGAATCCGGATGGCACTGGGCGCGAAATCCGAAGATATCACCCGCATGGTCGTGGCAAACGGCATGACTCCGGTCGGCATCGGGGTGGGGCTCGGCCTCACCGGCGCGCTGATCCTCTCGCGCTTCATGACGAGGCTTCTGTTCGGGATTTCGCCTCGAGACGTCGTCACCTTTGCCGCTGTGTCAGTGCTGCTGGTGATCGTCGCCCTCGTGGCGTGCTATGTACCCGCACGACGCGCGACGCGAATCGATCCGATTGCGACGCTGAGAGAGGGATAGGAGCTTTCAGTAATACACAATCACCCTGAAGCTGCCTGAATTGTCCTGCAGGAAGTCGTCGTTGATGCCGAGATACAACCGGCCTGAAGCGCGCATCCGCACCGGACCCGCGTCCGCACCGATGAAGAAGTAATCGGTCGAGTTAGCGCCCACCTTGCCGATCAGGGCTGCGGCGGGCCGGCTGGCTATCGGCCGATTCGGATTGTGCGGGGAATTGCCCTCGCCGGCCGGGCCATCCCGCCGATCCGTTCCCCATCGGACACGGCCGGTCGCCGTGAAATAGATCGTCTGCCCTGAACGCACGTCGACGCCCGTGTCGTTCCAGGCGACGTCCGAGGCCACGGCGAGGTCGCGTTCACGAAGACCCGCCGGCCGGCCACCAGTCGTGGACGGCGCGGCCACGCGGTCCGGCGCCTCATAGTCGAAATCCAGCCGCTCCACCTCGTCGCGGTTGATGCGGTGGATCCGCGCGCCACGCCAGCCGCGGTCTTCCTCGAACTCGATGATGCCGTTCCGGATGCTCCGGACCTCGCCGCGCAGGCGCTGTCCGTTCCGCAGATACAGCGTGTCGGCCGCTGCCGTCGTCGCGGTCAGGAGGAGGAGCAGGAGAACCTTTCGCGTCATAGGGTGATTGTAGCGGGTCCCGACTCAAGTGCCCAAAGTCCCTGAAGTGCCTTGTGTGAAGTGCCAGGCGTGCCTAAAGTGCCCAGAGTCTGCAGTGCCCAAAGTGCCTTTAGGTGCTGAAGTGCCGAGCGTCTCAGCACCCCAGGCACTCTAGGCACCCCAGGCACTCTAATCACTCAGAACCCTTTCATCCTTCGCAGTCGACGCCGCTCCCGCCGATCGGGCGGACCGGCCGCCGCTGCCGCGGCGCGATAAATCCGCTCTGCCCGACGCAACTCGATCTCTTCGGCGCTCAGTGGAGGAGTCGCGTCTTCGTAAAGAGTCCGGGCCTCAGCTTTCGCAATGTGACGATCGGCGAGCACCCGGACGACCACGTCCTGCTTTCGGCCGAATGGCCGAGTGATGCGAATTCGGTCGCCTGGTCGTATCAGTCGATGCGGCTTGGCACGCGTCCCTTCGACTTCCACTTTGCCGCCTTTACAGGCTTTTTGAGCCTCCGACCTCGTACGGAACAGGCACGAGACATCGAGCCAGACGTCCAACCTTACTTGATCGAGCTCGCGGGGGTCGTTCATCCGCGTCCGTCCGGAGAGCGCTGCATCTTTTCCGTACAGGGCAGCTGTCGCGCCGTCTTGGGTAGTAACACAAAGTTAGATCCCATCGGGGATTGCCAAGCTCGTCCGAATCGCATTTGCAGTCTCGACGCTCGCATAGGTCATGGATCCGCAGGGGCTTGCCGGATCGACGCCCGCCAAGCTTGAAGCTCGGCCGTGGGCGGTACATCGCTTGCTGGAGTTAGACGCACCGATCCCCAAAGAGCTGTTCGACAAGCAGCGGGAGACGATCATGGTGCCCCATGATGTCCGAATCGAGCAGTTGTTGCAGCGAATCCAGGGTGAGTTTCGCGAAATGCCCGGGCTGCGGCTGACGCCGGCCCAGGCACAGCGGTTGTGGGGCCTTGACCGGGCGCGCTGCGATGACGTTCTCGGCGCGCTGGTAGACGCAAAGTTTCTGGCCCGGACGCACGACGGAGCGTTTGTCCGCTTCGACGCCAGTTCCCCACTGCGCCGGGCCAGTTGAAACGGGGGGAGCCAGCACGCCGCCTGCGCCTTCGCCGTTCGACCACCCTCAGACCGTAGAGGGGGTGCAAGGTGCGGGGCGGTGAGCATGCACGTAGCC
>JACQTH010000036.1 GCA_016210935.1 Acidobacteriota bacterium
CTATTACCGCCGCGTCGTCGACACCTATCAACTGGAAATTTCGTTCGGCGAGGAGGTCCTGAAGGTCGAGCGAGAAAAGCTCCGTCAGCTGCCGCACGACCGGTTCTTCGTCGAGACGCAGACCCATCGCGGCGTCCGCCGGGTGCACCACGCGCGCTCGGCGCTGCTGGCGACCGGCTACTATGACCACCCGAATATCCTCGGCGTGCCGGGCGAAGATCTTCCGCACGTCGCGCACTACTACTCCGAGGCCCATCCTCATTACCGCCAGCACGTCGTAATCGTCGGCGGCAGAAACTCCGCGGCCGAAACGGCCCTCGAGTTGTACCGCGCGGGCGCGCACGTGACGCTCGTCCACCGGCGCGCGGCGCTGGCCAACAGCATCAAGTACTGGGTGAAACCGGACATCGAGAACCGGATCAAGGAAGGCTCGATCGCTGCACGGTTCGAGACCAGCGTCCTTGAGATCCATCCGACGATGGTGCTGGTGGAAGGGCCACAGGGACGGGCGGAGCTGCCGGCCGATGCGGTGTATCTGCTGACCGGGTATCACCCGGATCGCGAGCTGCTCGAACGCTGCGGCGTGGGGCTGGATCCGATCACCTGTGTGCCGCGCCACGATCCGGAAACGCTGGAAAGCGAAGTTCCGAATCTGTTCCTGGCGGGGGGAGTGATCTCAGGCCGCGAAACCACGCCGATCTTCATCGAAAACGGACGGTTTCACGGGGAGAAGGTGATGAGGGTGATTAAGGAGAGGCTCTATCCCGCGGTCCTGAACGCCTGATGGGCAGCCATCACCTTCATTTCCAGCAGCTCGACGAGTGACTGGCAGCGTTCCAGCACGCCATGCCGTTCGAGGAGCGCCTGCTTTTCGAGCGGCTCCAGCTGGAGGTATTGCGCCAGGGCATTCACGAGATCGTCATCGGGCATGCTGCTCGGCAGGAGCGGCTCGGTGCGCCGTTCGATGAGCGGCGCCAGCAACGCTTCGAGCCGATGACGCTCTGATCGAATCGCCTCGCGCTCTTGGTCAGCGCATGTTTCCAGCAGCGGTTCGACGTGCGCGCACCGGTAGGCGCGACCACCCTCCTCACTTCGGATCCGGAACTTCTCGAGGCCCCGCAGGATGATGTTGTAACAGCCGTCGTCCAGCCGATCGGCGTGCGTGACGAGCCCGGCGCATCCGGTTTGGTACACCGGCGGCCGGCCGTCGTAGTTGGTTTCCCATCCCGGTCGCAGCAGCACCATTCCGATCAGGCGATCGCCCGCCAGTGCATCGGCCACCATTTCGCGGTATCTCGGCTCGAAGATGTGCAGCGGCAGAAAGACATTGGGAAAGAGGACGACGTTGGGAAGAGGGAAGATTGGGATGATAGGCGGCAGCATAGTTATAGGGACCAGGGGCCAGGGGTCCGGGGCCAGGAGTCGGCTACGAAACCTCCGCACCGTTCCCCGCCCCCCGTCCCTCGACCCCTAATGAATCGTCCTCGTCTTCTTATCCATGTAATCCATCAGCACGTACTGGCCGAGCGTGAACGGCGTGGTGAAGTACGCCTTTCCGTGGCAGATCTCCGCCACTTTGCGAACGAACGCGACCAGGTCGTAGTCGCGCGCCAGCATGAACGTGTTCACCATGATGCCGCTTTTCCGGCACGCGGCAACTTCGGCGAGCGTCTCGCTGACGATGAACGGGTCGAGGCCGAACGCATTCTTGTAGATCCGGCCGTCGGGACGCGTCAGGGCCGAGGGCTTGCCGTCCGTGATCATGATGATCTGCCGCATGTCCTTGCGCTGGCGATCCAGGATTCGCCGCGCCAGCCGCAGGCCTTCGCGCGTGTTGGTGTAGTACGGGCCGACCCGGACGCGCGCGAGATCGCGCAGCGGGACTTCTTCCGCGGAATCGTGGAACAGGACGAGGTTGAGCGCGTCACCGGGGTATTGATGCCGAATCAGGTTGGCGAGCGCGAGCGCGACCCGCTTCGCGGGCGTAAAGCGATCCTCCCCGTACAGGATCATGCTGTGGCTGCAGTCGAGCATGACGACGGTTGCACATGAGCTCTGATACTCGCCTTGAGCGACCATGAGATCCTCATACTGGACGTCGATCTTGAATGGCGGGGACCCTGTGGCGCCGGGCAGGGCTGGTTCGCGAACCGCCCCTACGGAACCTAAGGATGGTCCCAGGCGCTTGACGGCATTGAGGATCGTGTTGCTGGCATCGAGGTTGAGCGTGTCGCCGAACTCGTACGGCTTGGGGGCAGCGGTCGCCTCGATGCCCGTCGACAGGTCTCGCGTGTCATGCCGGCCGAAGCTGCTCTTGCCGATCGATCCGAGCAGATCTCGCAGCGCCCGGTACCCGAGAAAGTCCAGCCCTTTCTCCGTCACCTCGAACTTGATCGGTCGATCCTGGTCGCCGTCGCCGCCGCCTCCCATCAACTCGCGGCGCCGTTGTTCCGACTCGAGGTCCGGAGCGGTGGTGACGTAGCCCTGTTGCTCCATCCGCTCGATGATCTGCTGAATGAGCTGCTCGAGCCGCTCGGCATTCGCCTGTTCGAGCAATTCGTCGATGATGTCCTGAGGAAGGAGATCGCCGCGGAGCAGCGCATCGAGAATCGCGTCGTGAAGCGCCTGGATCGACCGTTCCTCCCCGGTGTTGTAGCCGTACGGATCGTTGAAGCCGCTGAACAGCAGCAGATCCGAGAGGCGGGAGACGAGATCCTCGAGGTCGAGGCCTTCGAGGGGCTCGCCGGTGTACTTGGAGTAGCGATATCGCATCTGCTGCCGGGATTCGGGATTCGGGATTTGGGATTCGAAAGACGGCCAACCACCGAATCCCGAACCCCGACTCCCGAACCCCGTCCCCTAGTTGTAATACTTCTTCTTCGCCGGCCCCTGAATCGGCACCGAGTCGTCCATCACCAGGGCCGCCTCGGCGCGGGCCGCGCGCCGCGGCGGCTCGGCGCTGTGATAGCCCCGATCGTCGCTGCGGCTGATCTTTTTCATCGCGTACAGCCCTTCGAGGACGAAGTCGATGGCGGAGGCGAGCACCGGCGGGCCCGGTTTCGCCACGTTGATCAGGCGAGTCGCCAGCTCGGCCAGGCCCTGAACCTCCCGCGCGCGCGCGACGACATCGGCGGCAGACGAGGTGTCGCTCAGTTGCAGCGTCCCTCCGATCTCGAACCAGTCGATGATCTGCCTGGGATCGTCGGCGTCGAGCCGGCCCGCGAAGACGTTCGCCACCGCGCTCCTGATCAACTCGCGCGCGACATTGTCGGCGCCGCGCAGCTCGCCCTCGTATTCCAGCTCGAACTTCCCGGTAATCGACGGCAGCGCCGCGTAGATATCGGTGACGCGGGGGACGACGAGGCGCTCCCCGGCGAGAATTGCCCGCCGTTCGGCGTTCGACACGGCGTTCTCGAGGCAGGTGATGGGCAGCCGCTGGCTGACGCCCGAGCGCTTGTCGATCTTCTTCTCCTGACGGGCCTGAAACGCGACTTCTTCGA
>JACQTH010000364.1 GCA_016210935.1 Acidobacteriota bacterium
AGTCCTCATCGCCGGCGCGGGTCTGGCCGGCCTCACGGCGGCGTGTGAGCTCGCACGCGATGGCTTTGACGTCACCCTCGTCGAAGCTCGAGATCGTGTGGGCGGCCGCGTTCTGACTGCGCGCGACGGATTCCACGAACGGCAGCACGGCGAGCTCGGGGCGGATCTGATCGACGAAGATCAGCACGCCATTAGGGCTCTCTGCAAACAACACGGGCTCTCGCTGGTCCCGATTCTGCGGGGTGGATTCTCGCGATACGTAGAGGACGCTCGCGGCCGCCGGCGATTCAAACCGATCGAGCCGCCGGACGACCGTGTCAGCGCTCGTTTGTCGCAACTGGTCGGCGCGTACAAGCGCTCGGAGCAGCGGTGGGACGGCGAGGTCGCGCGGGCGCTGGCGAGTCTGTCGGTCAGAGAGTGGCTGCGCCGCGTTGGAGCCGATCGCGGATGGCATTCAACCGTGACGGCGCTGCGCGGCTTCTTTCTCGCCGATCCTGCTGACCTGTCGCTGCTCGCCTATGTCGACCAGCTGGCGTCGTGGGGACAGCCCGGCGCGGACCGCCTCTACCGAATCCGCGGGGGGAACGATCGACTGCCAGAGGAGATGGCGCGGGAGCTTGGCGATCGCGTGCGGCTCGGGCACGAGCTTCACGCGGTCGCCCACGACGATCGGCGCGTGCGCGCGACCGGGCGAACGATTGCGGGCGCACGGTGGCAGCTCGACGCGGACTTCATCATCCTGGCGATCCCCGCGACGACCCTGCGACGCGTGCGGATGACGCCCTCACTTCCAGCGCGCCAGCGCGAGGCGATTGCCCGATTGCGGTATGGGAAGGCGACGAAAGCCCTGCTGCAGTTCGATCGTCCCACCTGGCGGCGTCTTCGCCGGTCTCGAGGGTACGGAACCGACCTCCCGATTGGCGCCGTCTGGGATGCCAACGAAGAGCAGGATGGACGAGGCGGCATGCTGACGTTGCTGGCCGGCGGCTCGGCGAGCCGCCACGTCCGCACGCTGGCGGCGAACAAATCATTTCGCGCGATCGAGCGCGAGCTCGCGTGGCTCCGCCTGCGCGGCGCCCGCATCGTCGGCGCACGGGTCTATACGTGGGAAGATGATCGCTGGGCGCAGGGAGGCTACGCGTTTTTCGATCCTGCGTTCGATCCCGGCCTGCGTGAATGGCTGGCGAGGCCCTTCGGCCGCCTGTTCTTCGCCGGCGAGCACACCAGCATCCGGTGGCAGGGCTACATGAATGGCGCCGTCGAGAGCGGCCGGCGGGCCGCCGACGAAATCCGGGCAAAGGCTGATAGACTAGTGCGCTTGATTCGGGAGGATCAATGAACCAGGTCTATACATTCACGTCGGAGTCGGTCTCCGAGGGGCACCCCGACAAAGTCTGTGACTTCATCGCGGATTCGGTGCTCGACGCGTGCGTTGAGCAGGATCCGGACAGTCACGTGGCATGTGAAGTCCTGTGCAAGGACAGCCTCGTGGTTCTGGCCGGCGAGATCACCACGCGGGCCACGATCGATTACGAAAAGATTGCGCGCCAGGCGATTCGCCAGATTGGGTACACGGATCCCGCCGCCGCGTTCAATGCGGACGGCGTCCAGGTGATGGTGCGATTGTCGCAGCAGTCGCCCGAGATCAATGCCGGCGTCCGCGTCTCGACGGACGAGCAGAAGGATCAGGGGGCCGGCGATCAGGGAATCATGTTCGGCTACGCCACGGACGAGACGCCGGAGTTCATGCCGCTGCCGATCCTGCTGGCCCACCGGCTGACGCACGGTCTGGCGGACGATCGCTGCGCGGGGAAAGTCGCGTGGCTTCGTCCCGACGCCAAGTCACAGGTGTCGGTCGTGTACGAAGGGAACACGCCGGTGCGGGTATCGAGCGTGCTCGTCTCGACCATGCACTCGGCGGACGTGAATCAGGCAACGATTCGCGAGCACATCGTGAAGTCGCTGGCGCCGCGGGTGCTGGGGCCGTGGTTCAACCCGGACGCGGAGTTCATCGTGAACCCGAGCGGCAGTTTCGTGCACGGTGGGCCGTCGGCAGACTGCGGCGTCACCGGACGCAAGATCATCGTCGACAGCTACGGCGGGGCAGGACGCCATGGAGGCGGTGCCTTCAGCGGGAAGGACCCGTCCAAGGTCGACCGCAGCGGCGCCTACTTCTGCCGGTACGTGGCTCGGGCGCTCGTACAGTCAGGCATGTGCCGGAAAGCGGAAGTGCAGGTGTCGTACGCGATCGGCCGCGCCAAGCCGATGTCGGTGAAGGTTGACACGTTCGGCACCGGCGACACGCGCGCCGCCGAGCGGTTCGTGATGGATTTCGACTTCAAGCCCCGCGCGATCATCCAGACCCTCAACCTGCTTCGGCCCATCTACCGCGAGACGACCAACTACGGGCACTTCGGCAAGCCGGGGCTCCCATGGGAGCAGGTAAGCGTGACCGCGCCCGTCCAGGCGACGGTGTAGGGGAAGGTGCAAGGTGCAGGGTGCAAGGTGCAAGGTGGACACGAAAGGGTGCGGGCGTTGAACGCCGGGAGAAACCGACTGGCGGTCTATGAGTAAACAATACAGCGCGATCAAGAAACGTCAGCGGCGGGAGCGCTACCTGAAGAGGCGACGTATGCGAGCGCGCGCGGCGGCGCAACAGGCGCAGGCGCCGGCGAAAGGAAAGAAATAATCCAGGGATTCGGGAGTCGGGCTTCGGGATTCGTGGGAAAACCGGCGAAGCCCGAACCCCGAATCCCGAACCCCGGGTCGAAGACGTTAATCCGTCCCCGCCCCCACTCTCACCCTCGCAATCTTGTCCACGCCGCTGCACGCCAGCCACAGGTCCCCGTTCGGCGCGGCGACCATGTGCCGAACGACGCCCCCGCCCGAGGGGATGGGCCATGTCTGGAACTCAGATGTTGCGGGGTCGAATCGCACGATCGTGTTGGGCTGGACGTTGGACTCGCTGTACCAAACGATCCCCTTTGTGATGGCGATCCCGTAGGGCCGGGACGTCGGGCCGCCCGGTGACGCGAACTCCTTGACTTGTCCGGTTGTCGGATCGAGCCGGCCGAGAAACCCGCGCGCGTAGTCGGTGTACCAGACGATATCGCTGGCATCGACCGCAATCCGCCGCGGCCGTGCCGCCGGATCCGGCAGGGTGTACACCTTGATCTCCATCGTGTGCGGATCGATGCTCCCAATCGCGTTCGTCGCGAACAGATCGAAGAACGGCACTCCCCTGGAGTTGACCACGATGCCGTAGGGACGGGTGGCCATCGGTTTCCCTTCGGGCTGCGCCGCCGGTCGTGTCGGCGCCTCTTTCAGCTTCACCTCGCCCGTTTTCGGATCGAGACGGCCGACGAAGTTCCCGCCCTGTACCGTGAACCAGAGAATGCCCTTCTGGTCAAAGGCGGCGGTGTGCGGATCGCGAGCTCTCGGATCCGGCATCTTGTATTCGGTGACTTTGCCGGTCTTCGGATCGAGCTTGCCGATCAAGCCCGCAGCATTCCCGGTGTACCAGATGTTGCCGTCCTTGTCGTCGATGAGCCCGTGCGGTCCCGACTTTTCGGTCGGCAGCGGAAACTCCTTGATCTCTCCGGTCGCCGGGTTGAGCCGGCCCAGCACATTCGTCCGCTGTCCGGTGTACCAGGCCGAGCCGTCAGACGCGACGAACAGGGGATCGTGCGGGTGCGTGCCCGGGTTCGGCACGGCCCATTCGTCAATCTTGACGGTGACACCGGGAGCGCCGCCAACGACGCCGCCCGCCACGGCGACGATGACCGCGGTTGCGAGACTGCTCAGCCAGAGGCTCCTTCGCATGACCTCCTCCTTCGCTATGGGGATCCCTCAGCGTCTCCGGAATTCCCACATCTTATACCCCGGGAGAGAGCTATCCGATCACGATCGCGCTGAGGCGGCCGGAGCTGGCCCGGGGTGGGTTCGAGTTGAGCGTCCGGTTCGCCCGCGGGCGAAGGACAGGGCAACAGTCGGGGCGCCTGACACCGTCAGATCCGATCAGGACAAAGGTGATCCCCAGCGAGGACCGGAAGCTCCAGCTCATCCAGCACACAAAAGCTGGAACGGCGGCAACTGTGGTGGGGGAGCTCGAATGGGTCGTGGAATGGCTGGCGCCGGACGCCGGTGCCGCGCAGGTCGTGGTCGTTCACGTGGCCGCGAACGCCTCGAACGAAGACGATTCGCCGCTGGGCGACTACATTTATACGTGGCAGCGCCGCAGTACCGCGGGCCGAGCAAGCTCGGCCCTACTTGGTCTCGGTCAGCGTCAGATCGCCCGCCAGAAGGCTGACATTCAGCGTATATCGTCCTGTTCCCTGCCACCGGAACGAGCGCCAGAGGCCGCCCGTGGACATGTTGAACGGGCGCGCGTTCAGATCGCCGACCTTCACCGAGGCGTCCAGCCTGCCGTAGTCGGACGCCTTTCCGACGTCAATGTCGAGATCGCCCGCGAGCA
>JACQTH010000357.1 GCA_016210935.1 Acidobacteriota bacterium
CGTGAGGGCCAGCGGCGGGGGTGGGCCAAGCGGACCGGCAGGCCCGCGAGGCTGGGCGAGCAGCGCGACATTGATCCAACAGAGGACGGCAACGCAGAAGGATTGACGCATTGGTTCCCTCACATAAACGAGACAAACGCCTGGTCTCAACGGCGGAACCAGAATCTTCCGGCTAAAGCCGGAAGCCACGAAGACCACGATCTTCCGGCTCAAGCCGGAAGCCACGAAGAACACTCATCCCCGAATCCCGAGTCCCCGCCTCCGCGCTCCGCGCTTCGGCGAGGCTCGCCGAAGTTCGCGTCCCGAAGAGACTCAACGCGAACGAAGGCGGCCGAACCCCGAATCCCGCCGGGAATGCGGACCATTCTGGTCCGGTATCGCCAGATGCCCCCCGCGCGCTGCCCACCCAGGGGTTGAAACCGCCCGTTCGGGAAAATCCGCGCAGCACTCCCGGGGTCGGGCACTAAGATGCGACGTATGCACGCGCCTATCAAATACGTTGAGAAGAGTCTCTCCGTGGCCGCCAACGGGACGTGGTTGCTGTTCAGCAGCTTGAACCGAATCAAGCAGAACCCGTCGTTCGTGCCGGCCTGGTCCGAGAAACCGCTGCTCAAGTCTTATCAAAAGACGAAGCCAACCCTCGGCTGGCCCCGGACGACCGACTCGCTCTGCCCCACCTGCGTGCGCGAAGCGCGCGCGGCGATCATCAACGGCCGCAAGCCGGTCAGCGACCTGCTGCACGAGAAGGTCGGGGAGATCAAAGCACAGATCCTCGAGCGCGACGGCAAGATCATGATGGTCAAGGATTGCCCCATTCACGGCCGCTTCGAGGACGTGATGGCGATCGATCCCGCGTTCTTCAAGCACCTCGAGGAGGTCTTCCCGGGCCGCGACATCCGCGCGCACAACGACGAGGACCTGCATAACCACGGGAGCAGCACGATCAAGCACGGGCGCGGCGCCGTGCTGACCATCGACCTGACGAACCGCTGCAACATGATGTGCGATCCCTGCTTCATGGATGCGAATCAGGTCGGGTTCGTGCACGAGTTGAGCTGGGACGAGATCAAGACCATTCTGGACAACGCGGTGCGGATCAAGCCGCGGCGCCAGATGTCGGTGCAGTTCTCGGGCGGCGAGCCGACGATGTCGCCCTATTTCCTCGACGCGATCCGCTACTCGCGCCAGGTCGGCTACAACAGCGTGCAGGCGGCGACCAACGGCATCGAGTTCGCCAAGAGCGCGGATTTCGCGAAGGCGGCGGCCGAGGCGGGGCTGCGGTACGCCTATCTGCAGTTCGATGGCATCGGCAACGCGCCGAACTCGCACCGGCGCGTCGGGAACCTGTTCGACGTGAAGCTGCGCGCGATCGAGAACCTGCACAGCGCGGGGGTGGATATCGTCCCGGTCATCACGATCGTCAACGGCATCAACAACGAGCAGGTCGGCCGCGTGGTGCGGTTCGCGCTCGACAACCCGAAGAAGATCAATTTCCTGTCGTTCCAGCCGGTCAGCTTCACCGGCCGCGACGAGGAGATTACCGACGAGCGGCGGAAGGCGCAGCGCTACACGCTGTCGCACCTCGCGCACGACGTGAAGAACCAGACCGGCATCGGCGAGCCGACGCGCGACTGGTTCCCGATCTCGTTCATGGGCACCTTCACCGACTGGGCCGATGTCGTCCACGGGCCGAACACCTCATGGGGGCAGCTGACGTGCGGGTGCCATCCGAACTGCGGCGTCGGCATGGCCGTCATGGTCGACAAGGAAACGAAGGAAGCGGTGCCCGTGACGGCGTTTCTCAACGCCGATCGGCTCGCGAAGGACATCGCGAAGGTCAACGACGCGGCGCGCGGCCGATTCCTGTCGATTATGGGAATGGCCCTGGCCCTGATGCGGAATTACGACCCGTTCAAGGCGCCGACGCACTTCAAGCTGGCGGACCTGCTGAAGAAGTTCGACAAGACCTTCGGCGCGACGAAGAAGGCCCGGTCGGGAGGGTACGGCAGGGTCGAAGGCGATCGCACGCACGAGGATATCGAGAAGCGACGCGGGGATCGATGGAATTTCCTGTTCATCGCGGGCATGTGGTTCCAGGATCTGTTCAACTACGACTTCCGCCGCACCGAGATGTGC
>JACQTH010000358.1 GCA_016210935.1 Acidobacteriota bacterium
CCGATCGCCCACCTGATCAAACGGCCCAGCGACTCTCCCCGGAGCCACAACGTGACGAGACCCGCCGGCCAGACCACCAGGCCATTGTTGAAGGAATACGACGCGACGATCGCACAGAGCACGGCCCCGCCGAACGCGGACATCGACGCGCGACCCAGGAGATAGATCGCCGAGAACATCGCCGCCGCGCCGAGGCAGAACTGAAGCTGCCATCCCGTCAGGATGTTCTCCCACTGGCCGATCGACAGGACGAGCCACGCCAGCGGAACGAAGGTCCAGAGCCTCTGCCCGCCGATGTCTCGATGCAGGCGCCACCAGCCGCCCGCCATCACGACCAGCAGCGCCGCGCTCGCGTACATCTCGGCCACCGCGTTCCATCCGGTGGCGAAGGCGAGGCCGATCAGGGCGACGCGTGGAAACGGCAGGCGATGCTCGTTATGCAGCCGCCACAAGTCGGACACCCCCTCCTGCCCGTGATACGTGGCGTGCAGGTCCCGCGCGAGGTGCCATTCGTCTCCGGCCGGCACGTTCACCGCGAAGCGGATGATGAACACAACCAGGAGAACGATGGGAGCGGCGACCAGAATCGCGGGGACCAAAGAGGCGAGGCGCCGCGCGCTCATGTGAGGCCGAGCGCTTCGCGCACCTTTTGTTTCAGCCCCGCGGGCCTGAACGGCTTCTGCAAGAAGTGGCTGGAAGGATCGAGACGATCGGCGCCGAACCGCGTCGGATCCGTAAACCCCGAAATGTACAGCACCCTCAGATCGGGACGAACCGCCAGCAGTTCATTGGCCAGGGCGGTGCCGCTGGTGCCGGGCATCACCATGTCGGTCAGGAGCAGGTCGATGTCGCGCGCGCCCTCCCCCGCCAGCCGCCGCGCGGCGTCGGCGTCTCCCGCTTCGACGACGTGGTATCCCTCGGCCGTCAGAATGCCTTTCACCAGCGAGCGCACCGCCGGCTCGTCATCGACGACGAGAATCGTCAACCGGATCTCAGCTTTCGTCATCGGGAGGCCCGCCTGCGGCCCTCGCGACATCCTCCTGCCGGATCTTGTCCACGTTGAACTTTGCGGCAGCGGCCTTCATCTTGTCCATCACTTCGTTGAAATCGAACGACGTGGCCTTGGAAAACCGAATCGGGTTGATCCGGGCGACGACAAAGGCCCGCAGGTATGGGCTGGTCAGCCCCTTGCGCTTCAAGCGCTCGACGATGTCCGCGACGCGATCGTCGACTTCGAGAATCCGCGCCGCGCGCCGCTCACGTTCCTTCAGCGCCTGCGACAAGGGCCGCTCGACGAACTCGTCGATTCGCTTCAGGAGCGACTGATAGGCGCCGCCGCTCATCCGCGGACGGTGTTCGTAGCAGATGCCCAGCGTGAGAAACGGCGCCTGTTCGAACTCGAAGGCGTACGCCGCTTCGTTCATGTTCGACGATTCGGCGAGCGCGCGGGCCATGCGAATCGTCTCGAGCGACTTCTCGCGCAGATTGTGCGCCTTCTCCGTGTTCAGCGCCAGAATCTTGAACGCCACTTCCGCTTCCGGCACCACCAGCGAGATGACGGTCTTGATGCCCAGCCGCCGCAGCGCCTGGAGCCGGTGATTCCCGTTGGGCGTCCAGTATCGATCATCGTGACGGATCGCGATGATCGGATCGAGAAAGCGGCCGACTTTTTCGATGACCGTCATCAGGCGTTTGACGTGTGCTTCCGACGGATCGCGCTGATACGGCGTGGGGTCGACCTTGTCGATCGGGAGAGCCGCGAGCAGCAGGCCGCGGCCGCCGACCGGGTCGAGATACGAGCCGAGCACGGCGCCGCCGTCGGTCTCGACGTGATTTGCGAGCCGATCGACGTCGGGCGAGCGGCTTCCGAGGGTTTCCGCCGGCGAAAGACCCGCCGAGGCCGGTGCGACCTTCTTGCGGCGAACGGGTTTTTTCGTCGCCATGCGGAAGGAGAACTCTACGACTCGTCGAGCACTTCGCGAACGATAGTCGTGAACGTCGTTGGGGTAAACGGCTTCTGCAGAAAGTGGACGCCGGGTTCCAGCATATCCGGTCCGACGCTGGCGTGATCCGTGTAGCCGGACATGAAGAGCGTCTTGATGCCGGGCCGCAACGACTGCATCCGGTCGGCGAGCGCGCGACCGTTCATCCCGGGCATCACGATATCGGTCACGAGCAGGTTGATCTCGCCCATGAATTCGCCGGCGATCGTCAGCGCCTCTTCGGCATTCTGCGCCTGTAGCACCTCGTAGCCCTGCTGGCGAAGGATGTTCGCGAGCAGCGTTCCGACGCCGGGTTCGTCTTCGACGATGAGCAGCCGTTCGTGGCCCTGCGCCACCCGAGGCGGCTCGGCGGCCACACTTTCCGCCGGCGCGTCGACGCGCGGCAGCAGGATCTTGAAGGTCGTCCCCTGCCCGAGCTCGCTCGTCACCTGAATGTCGCCGCCGCATTGCTGGATGATGCCGTACACCGTCGCGAGGCCCAGGCCGGTGCCGCGACTCCCCTTCGTCGTAAAGAACGGCTCGAACAGGTGCGCGCGCGTCTCTGCGGACATGCCGACGCCGGTGTCCGACACCTGCAGCACCACGTACGGACCCGACGGCGCCATGAAGATGCCCCGCGGATCGTCGTCCGTGAGCTCCACGTTCGCCGTCCGGATCGACAACGTGCCGCCGTTGGGCATCGCCTCGCGCGCGTTCACCGCCAGATTGAGAAGGACCTGTTTGAGCTGGCTTGGATCCGCGTGAACGGAGCTCAGTCCCGCCGCGAGATCGGCCTCGAGCTGAATGTCTTCACCGAGAATCCGATGGAGCATCCGATCGGTGTCGATCACGATCCAATTGAGATCGAGCAGGCGCGGCTGGAGGACTTCCCGCCGGCTGAAGGTGAGGAGCTGTCGCGTCAGCAGCGCGGCGTGTTCCGACGCTTTGTCGATCTCGTTCAGATCGAGCAGGACCTCGGCATGGCCGGAGAACCGGGCGCGCAGGGAGTCCACATAGCCCAGGATGACCGTCAGCAGGTTGTTGAAGTCGTGCGCGACGCCGCCGGCGAGGCGTCCGACCGCTTCCATCTTCTGCGCTTCGTGCAGGCGCTGCTCCGACTCGGCCAGCGCGCGTGCCTGCGCCTGTTGCACCGTGACGTCGGAAATCGCCCCCACCCACCGAGTCGTCTGACCCTGGGCGTCGCGCACCGCCCGGCCGCGGTCGGACCAGTTCGCGTAGCTGCCGTCCTTTCGCCGCACGCGGTATTCCTGGCTCCACCGCCCGTCGGTCGACAGGTGGTGATGGACGGCGTCGACCACCCGATCGTGGTCCTCGGGGTGAACAAGCTCCTGCCAGCCGCGCGCGGTGCGGGGGAATTCCCGCGGCGCGAACCCGAGCTCCGCGTCGACGTCGCCGTACCACGTCACCTCGTCGGTCGCGAGATCCCAATCGTACAGGAGGCCGCCCGCCACATCGGCCGCGGCCTGAAACCGGTGCCGCATGCTGCGCAGGTCAGCGAGCGTCCTGGCCGTGGCGCGCGACGTGATGAGCGAACGCTCCAGCGCGCGCGTCGTCAGCTCGTCGCGGCCGAGCGCATCGGCGGCCCCTGCGTCCAATGCGGCCTTGACGGCGGCGTCGTCACCCGGGTCGGCCAGGAACACAATCGGAGTGGTCGCCCGGCGCGCCACCGCATCGCGGAGCAATTGAACGCCTTCGCCGGCATCCAGACCCTGGCTGACGAGACACACGTCATAGGTCGCCGAGACCAGCGCCACCAGACCCGTCTGCGAGGTCGCCACCCACTCGAGCTCGGCGGAGAGGCGGCGGCTCGCGGCCAGCAGATGCTTGATCTCCGTAAATGAAGATTCCTGGTCGTCGATGAGAAGGATGCGAAGCGTGTCCACAGCAACTATGGAGCTCATGATCTCCGTCGGAGACTGATGTTGTCAATCATCTGTTGCCCGTCCTTACACAACATTCGCTTCCGGCTGCAGCGCGCCCTGCGCGAACCGCTCGAAGCGGAACGGCCGCACGTCCACTCCCGGATCGCGGCCGACGATCATGTCGGCCAGAATGCGCCCGGCTGCCGGCGAGTGCTGGAACCCGTGGCCGCTGAATCCCGCGATCACATAGAGCTCGCGCACCTCGTCGACGGCGCCGATGATCGGCATCGCGTCCGGCGTCATCTCATACAGCCCCGCCCACGCGTGTGAAATCGCGGCATCGCCCAACGCGGGCAGACGTCTCATCGCCACGCGCGTCACCTGGTCCAGGAAATCCCACCTCACGGTCGTGTCGTAGCCGGGCGGCTCGTCCGGGTCGGACATCCCGAACAGCACGCCCGGGCCCTCACGATGAAAATAGAACGTAGTCTCGAAGTCGATAACCATGATGCGCGAGGACGGAACCAGACCGGCACCGGGACGCTCCCACAGGCCTGGTGTCGGCGATTGGGCAATGAAGATGTGACGACGGTATGGCGCCACGGGGATGTCGACACCGGCCATCCGGCCAATGATGCTCGCCTGCGGCCCGGCCGCGTTCACGACGGCCCGCGTCCCAATCACCCCGCGGTTCGTCTCGACCGCGACGATGCGACCGCCCGAGGTCCTGAGCCCGACGACTTCGGTTTCACGCTGAATGCGCGCCCCGGCCTGCTGCGCCGCGCGCGCGAACCCCATCGTCACGCCGTTCGGATCGGCGATCCCGTCCCGCGCGCAGAACGTGGCGGCGGACACGCCGGTGACATCGAGCCCCGGAGCCAACCGCGCGGCCTCCGACGCGTCGAGCCACTCCACCGGTATTCCCATCCGCCGCTGCAAGTCGACATTCCGGCGGAACACCTCGACGTGCTCGGGGCGGGCGAGCAGGAACAGATACCCATCCTGGTGAAAGTCGATCTCAAAACCGACGTCATCCCGGAACGTCTCGAGGGATCCGATGGATTCGATCGACAGCCTGATGTTGGCCTCGGTGGAGAACTGGTGGCGCACGCCTCCCGCGTTGCGGCCGGTCGACCCCGCGCCGAGCTGGGCTTCTCGCTCGACGAGGATCAGATTCGTCACCCCGCGCCGCGTCAGGTGATAGGCGGTGCTCGCGCCCATGCACCCGCCGCCGACGATGACGATGTCCGCTGAGGCGCTCACAGGGACCAGCTTATCAGTTCGGGGAGGCCGGCGGTCCGCGTCGCGCTTGCCTCGCCGGACATTCGTCGACTGGATGCCGGTTGACATCGCAGCGTCCCAGGTTCAGCATTGCGCATCCGTTTTCACGAGCTTTGAGCGTCCATGGGCGCTCTGCGGAGGAGGTGTAGAGATGGGGTCTTGTCCGCTTACCCCCCGGTCGCTGCCTTTCCTGGTGCTTCTGCTTTGTTTGACCACTGCCCCAACAACATTTGCTCAGACAACCGGCGCGACGCTCCAGGGCACCGTGGCCGATGAACAGGGAGGTCTGCTCCCGGGCGCGTCGGTGACCATCACGAACGTCGAGACAGGGGTGTCGCGCACCATCACGACGGACGAGCGCGGATGGTATCGAGCGGCTGCCCTTCAGCCCGGGGCGTACGCACTCAGGGTGGAGCTGGCCGGCTTTGTCACGTATGTCCGGTCAGGTCTCACCTTGACGATCGGTCAGGAGGCCACCGTCGGGGTGAGTCTCAGGCTGGCGAGCGTCGCGGAGACGATTACGGTCTCGGCTGAGTCGCCGATCGTCGAAACGACGAAGAGCACGATTGGGACGACGATTACGCGCAATCAGCTCGATGCGCTGCCACTCGCCGGCCGCAACTTCACCATCCTCGCTCAGACCGCGCCGGGCATCACCGGCGTGGGGGGCGGCGGCGTGAATGCCGCCGGCCAGTTGAGCCGGAACAACTCGTTCCTGATTGATGGCGCCAGCAACGACGACAATGTCGTGGCGAGCACGCGCGGCGGCTTCTCGCTCGAGGCCGTCCGCGAATATGTCGTGATGGCCAACCAGTTTCCGGCGGAATTCGGTCAGGCCTCGGGCGCGATCGTGAGCGTCGTGACCCGATCAGGCACGAACGAGATCAAGGGCCGCGGCTTCGTCTTCCGCCGCGACGATGGCATGGATGCGCGCAATCCCTTCTCCAAGGCGCAGGGATCCGGCAAGGCGCCGTTCAACCAGAACCGCTTCGGCGGATTTCTGGGAGGACCCGTGCTGCCCGATCGGCTCCACTATTTCGGCGCGTACGAAGGCCTTCGGACCGGCGAAACGTCGGTCATCACGGTGCCGCAGGTGCCGGTGAACGAACGCGAAGTCCCGCGCGACACGAAAGGAAACCAGTACTTCATCAAGGTCGACCACCAGTTCAGCCCGAAGCAGTCGCTCGCGGTCAGGTACCGCATGGACTGGGAAGACAACATCGGCAGCAACATCGGCGGCCTGGATACGCGCGAGCGCGGGCAGGACGTGGAGCGCCGCGATCAGGACGTCGTGGCCAACCACACGACGGTGCTGACGACGAGGGCGCTCAACGAGGCGCGGTTCCAGTTCGCACGCCGTCGCGTGGAATGGGATACGACGGCCTACAGCCCGTTGGGGACGCCAGCGATCGACCGGCCGGCCGGGCGATGGGGAAAGGCGACCAACATGCCGCAGGGCCGCCGCGAGGAGCGTTACCAGTTCATCGACAATTTCTCCTACTCGCTTGGCCGCCACGACCTGAAGACCGGATTCGACATCAGCCTGATCAAGGTTCGAAGCTTCTTCTTCAACAACGTCGATGGGACATTCCGATTTGCGACGGATCGGCCGTTCGATCCGAACGACCTCTCAACGTACCCGACGCAGTTCACGCAGAACATCGGCGATCCGTATCTGCGGCGGCGGAACGATCTCTATTCGTTCTTCGTCCAGGACACCTGGCGCGCGCGCGATAACCTGACGTTCAATCTGGGCCTGCGGTACGACACCGAAACGGCGTTCAAACAGGCGGCGGGCGTTCCCGATGATCGGAACAATTTCGGGCCGCGGCTCGGCGTTGTCTGGGATCCGTTCGGGGACGGGCGCACGGCCGTGCGCGGCGGCTACGGGAAGTATTTCGACCAGGCGTTCCTGAACATCACGGGCAACATCATGCTCGCCCGTCGATTCGTCGGTGTCACGATCGTGAACCCGGGCTATCCCAATCCGTATTCGCGCGGCAGCGTTTCGCCGCCGTCGGCGCCGAGCACCACCATCGCCTCGCCCGAGGTTCAAACGCCCAACACGTCGCAATTCACGCTGGGCGTCAAGCGCGAGCTGGTGGCAGGCCTGGCGTTGTCGATCGACGCCGTCAGCAGCCGCGGGCGGAATCTGTTCAACGGGCCCGATGTGAACTATCCGGATCGCGTGACCGGCCGGCGCCCGGATCCGAATTTCCTGCGCATCCAGCAATACCAGACGACGGGGAACTCCTGGTACAACGGGTGGCTGGTCGGACTCGAGCGGCGGCGCGCGCAAGCCGGTCCGAGCTTCGGCGCCTCCTACACTCTGTCGCGCAATATCCGGGACGTCGAAGATTTCGGGTTCCAGGCGCAGGACATGAACAACCGGGCGGCCGAAAAGGGGCTCGGCGGCAATCATCGAACGCACCAGTTCGTCGCGAACTTCACGTGGGCGCTCCCGGGCGATCTGCAGGTGGGCGCGCTGCTGCAGGCGCGTTCAGGTCTGCCGTGGAACGTGACCACCGGCGTCGACAACAATCGCGACACGATCATCAACGACCGGCCGGATCTGGCGAATCCCGGCGGCCGGCGAACGGATCCGTCGACGTATTCGTCGCCGTCCGGACGCGTCGGCAACCTCGGACGGAACACGAACATCGGCCCGACCTTTTTCGTCATCGACGCGCGGATCTCGAAGTTCGTGAGAATCGGACCACGGCGGTTCGAAGCGTTCGTGGAGGCGATCAATCTCGCGAACCGTGTGAATCTCGGGCTGCCGAATGGCAACTTGCGCGCAGCAACATTCGGGCGGTCGACGGGATTGGCGAGCGGGGCCACGCCGCGCCAGGTGGAACTGGGATTCAGGTTTGATTTTTAGGCATTCTTTACGAGGTTGTTTTCTTCTTCTGCGCCTTTAGCTGGCGCTCGCGCTCGAGAAACGGCACGCCCTCCCTGATCCAGGCGGGCGCGGCGTCACCGTTCAGATAATGGCCGAACCACTCGAGGATTCGCCGGTGATAGTCGATCTGGTTCGGTTTCTTCCGGAGGCCGTGATCCTCGCCGGCGTACACGATCAGCACCACCTGCTTGCCGGCGCGCCGGCCGGCGTTGTAGAGCTCGACGCCCTGATGGAAGTGAACGGTGCCGTCGTTGTCGCCAAACATGATCAGCAGCGGCGTCTTCATCGTATGCACGCCGAAGACCGCCGAGTTCCGGATGTAGGCCGGCAGATCCTCCCACAGGGGCACTTCCATGCGCTGTTGCCCGGTCTCGATGTGATCCGTTTCCGCAATCCCGGAGCTCCAGTGATGGTTGCCGTAGTTGCTGACCAGATTGGTGATTGGCGCGCCCGCCACCGCCGCGGCAAACAGATCGGTGTGGGTTGCGAGGAAGGTCGTGTCAAAGCCGCCCCACGAGTGTCCGACCACCCCGACGCGCTTGGGATCCACGAGCCCCATCTGAATCACGCGTCTGACAGCGGGCCCGACGCACTCGACCACCGACACCCCCGGCTCCCGCGGCCGAAACACGATGTCCGGCTGCAGCACGAAGTACCCGCGGCTCGTAAACGCCGTGGCGTTGTAATAGTCCCTTTCCGACGGCGGCACGTACTGATGCAGCAGATCCGATCGCTTCTCGTAGACCAGCACGATCATCGGGTAGCGCCTCCCCGCTTCGTATCCCGCCGGATACATCAGCGCCCCCTGCAGCCGCTCGCCACGATCGCTCTTGTACTCGACGAGCTCTGCGTGTCCCCAGGCGAATCGGTCCTGAAATGGATTCGTCGTCGTCACTTGTCGCGCGTCCTTGAGGTCAGGCCCTCCCACGTGAACGTCCGGTGAGTCGTCGTACGCCTGGGTCACGTAGGCGAAGACGTCGGCGTCTTTGGCTTTCGCGAGCCGATCGACGCGCTTGTCCAGCCACATCAGGTGTTCGTCACGAACGGCAGCCGCCGCATTCGCGGGCGCCGGTGCCGGCTCGACCGCGAGCCGCGCGTACCCCGACTTCTTCGTCCACGCCCCGAACAGGCTGAGAAACACCGGCTTCGCGGGATCGATGGCGTCCGCATCCGGATCGAGGCGCACCACCCGATGTCGAATCTGTTCGGCGGCTCCATCGGTCAGCCGCTGGAACCGTGCGCCATCCGGTGTGATCTGCCACAGGTCGTACGCGTCATAGAGAATCACGGATTGGTCGTCCAGGGTCCACCCGGCAACACCATGCGGCGGCTTCTGCTTCAGTGCCGTATCGGATTCCCGGTTGGTGAACGAGGTGGGGATCGTCCTCGTGATGTTCGCGCCTTTCCCGGTGACGAGATCGATCGTCCAGTATTGGCCGGCGTCGAAATACAGGAAGTACCGCCCCGCTGGACTCACCTGCGCGTACCTGTCGAACGTCGCCCCGAAAATCGTCGCGTCGATCGCGACCGGGATGCCGACGCGTTCCGTGATTCTCCTGCGCCGGCCAGAAGCGATATCAACAACGAAGACATCGGCGGCGCCACGCCCGAAGCTGCGCTCCATGGCATACGGGAACCAATTCAGGGCCGTCGCGAACGCCTGGCGTTTCACCGGCATCACCTGCTCGAACCGATCCTTCCCGAGCTGGACAAAGCGGCCGCTGTCGGCGTGCCACGCCGCGAGCAGACTTCGCCGACGATCCGCGCGTGCGTTGATCCGCTGCCGTGGCATGACGTCGACGTCCCGCGGATGCCAGACGTCGACGCCTGCGGCTTCCTCGGTGTCTGCCGCCGCGGCGTCATCGGATCCGGTCGTCGTGGTGGTTTTCGCGCCGGAAACTGTTTCCGGCCAGTTCGCGACTCCGAGAAAGACCACATGCCCGGTCTCCGACCATGTCGGCTTCCGAAACGTCGTCAGCCGCATGCCGCTCGGGAATGACGGCTCGGTGGACGGATCGTACGTGCGAGATTCGGTGGCCGGGCCCGAGAGGCCGCTCCACAGCAGCGCGACGTGATTGGGACCTTCCCGGCGATCGTCCGTCTTCGACCGCAGCACGGCCAGCTCGTCGGCATCCTTGCGCCAGGCGAGCCCGACGTATGTCGATCCGGACGAATCCAGAACGCGAAGCGCGCCGCTCGCGGGATCGAACAGGTGCACACCGTTCCCGGTCTTCCCTTCCGCGCTGATCGTCATTGCGAGCAGCCGTCCCTTGTGCTGCCACGCATACTCGGCGATATTGCCAAACGTGATGTCCTGCCCGCTCGACAGCGTTCGGACGATGAGGGTCGCGGCTGCCGGCTGCTCGTCTCCCTCCTCCCCAGACGCGTCCGCGCCATCGCGCTTTTCTGGAGGATAGCGACGCATCGCGAGATGCGATCCACTGCTGTCGAACGCGAGCGTCTCGACCCCCTCGATCTCGACGAGGCCCAGGGACACCAGATTGAGCAGTCCCAGCTTCTTGTGAACCGGCTTCTTGTCCTTCCGGAGCTTCTCTTCCTGCGCCTCCGAAAACCCGATGCTGTACGCCACCCATCGCGAGTCCGCGGAGAAGACCGCTTCGGCGCCGAACGGCGCCGTCTTCGTCGTGCCATCCGACACGCGGACGATGCGCAGCTCGTTGTTTCGGTTGCTCCGATTGATGCCGTGCGCCAGCCACTGCCCGTCGGGCGAGAGACCGCCGCGATTCGGCAGCGTGACGAGCGTCTCCCAGTCGCCGTAATCGGCCGGCATGATGAGAGGTTTCGTTTGCGCGCCGATGGTGATCGTCAAAGCCA
>JACQTH010000349.1 GCA_016210935.1 Acidobacteriota bacterium
TCGGCCAGTGAAGGCGACGACAGTCGCATGTCGCGGGTGACCGCTATGCGCCGCGCGCCGAGATACGCGACGAAAGCACGGCCGATCTCGCGCGTCACCCGTTCATCGATCTGATCGGGGTAGATCCCCCGAATGTCGTAGGCCTTGAAGATTCCGGTGTCGATCGCGCGCGCCTGTGTAGTCATGTTCTAGACCCGACTGTAGTCGGTCACCGCTGATTTGTCTCCCAGCACGACCCCGCCGCGAACCGTGGCGTGGCGGCCGACATGACAGTGGCGGCCCAGTATGGCCCTCGTCACCGAGGCCTCCGGCCCGATCCGGCAGTTCGGCCACAGGATGGCGCCGTCAACTACCGCGCGCTCCTCGATATGGCAGTGGCGTCCGATGACGCTGTACGGAGCAATGTGGGTGCCAGACTTGATGACCGCGCCGTCATCGATGAACGACGGGCTGTCAATCCGCGCGTCCGGATCCAAGCGGGCGTCGGGCGAGATCCAGCCCCGGCCGGCTGCAGGCGTGTTGGGCGCCAAGAACCGGCCGTCGAGGACGTCCCGATGCACCTGCAAGTACTTGTCGGGTGTGCCGATGTCAATCCAGTAGCCGCGGTAGACATGCGCCACGAAGGGTTCGCCACGCTCGATGAGCGAGGGGAAGAAGCTCCGCTCGATCGACCAGGCCGTATCCTTCGGGATTCGATCGAAGGTGTGCGGCTCGAGCACGTAGATGCCCGCGTTGATGGTGTCGCATGTAATCTCATCCGGGCTCGGTTTTTCGAGAAAGCGCCGCACCCGCCCGTCGGGCTCGGTCTCGACGAGTCCGTACGCCGTGGGGTTCTCCACCGGCGTCAGAATGATCGTGGCCAATGCCCGCCGTTCGCGATGCAACCGGATCACGGCGGCCAGATCGACTTGCGTGAGGACGTCGCCGTTGAAGACCACGACGCTTTCGTGCAGCGATTCGCCGGCGTATCTGACGGCCCCGGCGGTCCCCAAGGGGCTCGGCTCGACCACATAGCGGATCTTGAGCCCGTGCTCCGAGCCGTCGCCGTACAGCTCTTCGATGCGCCGCGGCTGATAGTTGAGGCTCAGGATGACCTCATCAATCTCCGGCACCTGCTTCAGCAAATCGATCTGATAGTCCAGGAAGGGACGGCCGAAGATGGGGACGATCGGCTTGGGGGTGTGGATGGTGAGCGGCCGCAGTCGCGTGCCCTTCCCCCCTGCCAGCAGGATCGCCTTCATCAGATCCTGACGATCATACCTCGGATCCTGCGGCCATCACGTTGTGGGGGGACGCGTGGCCGCGCTAAAATGTCGAGGGTCTCCACGTCTCGTAGGCGAGCGGATCTTCTCTGGCCGCGATGAATCTGCCCAATCTCCTGACGCTGTCGCGGATCTTTCTCATCCCTCTGCTCGTCGTCGTGCTGCTCACGAAGTTCGAGGGCCGCCTGATCTTCGGGGTCCGGAAAGAGCTCGTCGGGGCGGCGATCTTCGGGCTCGCGTCGCTGACCGACTGGCTCGACGGCTTCCTCGCCCGGCGCAGAAAGCAGATCACGCCGCTCGGACAGCTCATCGATCCGCTGGCGGACAAGCTGCTGGTTTCTGCGGCGCTCATCTCGCTCGTCCAAATGGGCCTCGCGCCCGCGTGGATGGTTGCAGTGATTATCGGCCGCGAGTTCGCGGTCACGGGGCTGCGAAGCCTTGCGTACAGCCGGGGGGTCGCGATGCCGGCCCGTCCCCTGGGGAAGGTGAAAATGGTCATGCAGGTGATCGCAATCATCCTGCTGATCCTCGGCCGCGATCATCTGCAGGGATTCTTCGTGCTGGGACAGATTGCGCTGTGGCTGGTGCTGGTCGCGTCCGTGGTGTCCGGTGTCGATTATTACAGGCGCTTCACACGCCTGTCGAACCCGAAGGTTACGGACTTCACAATCGCCCGTGCCCGGTCCGAGCGGAAGCGAATCGGTTAGGGAGCAGGGCGGCCGAGATCCGCGCCGACTTTCTTCACGGATTTCAATTCGTCGATCCTCGCGCGCGCTTTTTCCAGGAACTCACTCTGTTGAAACTCGTCGATCAGACGCTGGTAGTAGGGCAGCGCCTCAGGCGTTTTCTCGACCTTGACCAGCGATTCGGCGAGGTAGAAGTACACGGCATCGCGGGACGTGTATTCCGGATCTTCCTTGAGGACCTGCCGGAAGCGATCGATGGCCCCGACATACCAGCGGGAACGGAAATAGAAGAGACCCACCCGGTAGTGTGATTCGCTCAGCCGATCGCGGGTCTGGCGGAGTTTGTCCTTCACCTCCGGCATCAGGCTGCTGTCCGGAAACCGCGCGACGAACGCCTCGAGCTCTTTGAGCGCCGCTTTGGTTTCGGTTTGATCGCGGTCCGGTCCCAGCATCTGCTCGAAATGCGACATTCCCAGTTTGTACTGCGCGTAATCGGCCCGGGCGTGCCTTGGAAAGAACGTCAGGAATTCGCGGAACTCGTTCGCCGCCAGAATCAACGATTCCGATGTGTTTTCCCCGATGTACGTGTCGCCAAGACCGAGCTTGGCGTCAGGGCGGTACTGGCTTTGCGGATAGTTGTCCACGAGCTGCCGGAAGTAATCGCGTGCCACCAGCCACTTCCGGTCCTGGAGGGCCTGGGTGCCGCGATCGTACAAGAACTTGTCCGCCTGTGATGTGCCCGGCGGAACGGTCGAGGCCCGTTGCGCGCAGGCGGAGACGCCGAGGACCGCGAGCGACAGGCACAGAATCGAGGATCGAAAGGTCACTGGGATGCTGTCAGGCGTAAACCGTCTGGATCCATTGATATTCGGCAGCGAGTCCGTCAGGGAGCGAAACCGAAGGGGCGAAACGCAGATCGGTGCGGGCAGCCGAGGTGTTCGCGTACGTGTCGCGCATGTCGCCTTTTTGGGCCGGGCCTCGCGTGATCTCGATCCGCCGCCCTGTTGTTTTGACGATTAAGTCAAGCACGTGGTTGAGGGACACACGCGATCCACCACCAATATTGTACACACGACCCGGAACCCCCAGCGTGGCGGCCACCGCTGTTGCGGTCACGGCATCGGCAACGAAGGTGAAATCGCGTGTCTGCTCGCCGTCGCCGAAGACGTGAATGGGCGTTCCCCTGATGGCAGCCTTCAGGAACAGGTGGAATCCCATATCCGGCCGCTGTCGCGGTCCATAGACCGTGAAGTACCGCAGCGAGGTCGCCGGCACGCCGAAATTGACGAAGTACAGGTGGCAAAGCTGCTCACCGGCCAGTTTCGAGACGCCGTAGGGCGAGACCGGCTGGAGCAGAGACTCCTCCCGCATGGGGAGCGGCACATGATCACCGTATACCGACGAGCTCGAGGCGTATACGAACCGTTCGACCGGATGCCGGACGCAGGCTTCGAGCAGCATCTGTGTCGCATCGATGTTGTTCACCGTATAGATGTGAAAATCGCGGCCCCAGCTCTTCCGCACACCCGCCTGCGCGGCCAGATGGAACACATGGGTGACGCCGTCGAACAGCGGGTCCAAATCGGCGTGTTGAATCGAGGCTTCGACGAACCGAAACCGCGCTTCCGCGCGCAGCCGCGCGAGATTCCCCTCCTTGACGGGGCGCGGATAGTAATCCGTGAAGCTGTCGATCCCCACGACCTCCGCGCCCTGGTCGACTAATCGTTCGGAGAGCGTCGAGCCGATGAACCCGGCGGCGCCGGTGACGAGCGCCTTCACCCGAACA
>JACQTH010000350.1 GCA_016210935.1 Acidobacteriota bacterium
GGGTGGGGCCATCGAGTCGCTCCACTAAGCGGATCGTTGTAGCGAACCAGCGCGGCGAGCGCGAGCGAGCCGTGGGAGGCCGCGGGGGTGGGGCCCCGCGGCACACCAAAAAATGACCAGAGAAACGTTTGAACGCCTCGTGCGCGAGGCTATCGATTCAATTCCGAGCCGGTTCCGGAAGCGGATGACGAACGTGGCGGTGGTCGTCGAGGACGAACCCTCGCCCGCGATGCTGCGGGAAATGGAGATCGAGCCGCCGGACACGCTGTTCGGCTTGTATCAGGGCACGCCGCTGACCCAGCGGTCGTGGGACTTCGGGAACGCCCTGCCGGATCGCATCACGATTTACCAGCGCCCGATCGAGGAGGAATGCCGGACAGACGATGAGATCGTGGCCACTATCGGGGAAACGCTCATTCACGAACTGGGGCACTACTTCGGGATGAGCGAAGAGCACATCCAGGAGATCGAAGACCGCTACTGGGCTCGATTCTGGCAAGATCGGCCCGATGATGAAGAACCGATTCAGGGAGACGAAGACGGACCCGGAGAGCGGAACACGACGTGAGAGTGGGTGGGCGCCCAGCGAGCTTCGCCGGGCAAGCAAGGCTACGGCGACGAAGCAGCCGAGCAGTGCGAGTTCGATCGGGCGGCGCCCTCGTAAACGGTTCGGCCAGTATTTTCTTCAGCCCGTCTGGGTCGAGAAGCTCATCGACACGATTCGGCCGCAGCCGGAGGACTGCTTCGTCGAAATCGGCCCGGGTCAGGGCGCACTGACCGTTCCGTTGTCGCGTCGAGTCCGCTCTCTGCTCGCCATCGAGATCGATCGCGACCTGGCCGCGTCTCTGCGCGCCCGGGCGCCTGCAAACGTCGCGGTCATCACGGCCGACTACCTCGACATCAATCTGCGGGACGCTCTCGCGGACGCCTTCCGCCTGAAGGCGGAAGCCACGAAGAACGGACCCGTGCGCGCGGCCGGGAACCTTCCCTACAACGTCGGATCGCCGATTCTGTTGAAGCTCCTTCGTGAAGCAGACGACGGTCGCCTGGTGTCGGATGCCACGCTGATGCTTCAGGCGGAAGTGGCCGCGCGGCTTGTCGCGGTTCCGGGCACCCGTGAGTACGGCGTCCTTTCGATTTTCACCCAGCTGCGCGCGGACGTGCAGCGCGTTCTCGACCTTCCTCCAGGCGCGTTTCGTCCCATGCCGAAAGTCCGCTCGGCGGCGGTGCATCTCACGTTCCGGGCGCCGGCCGTTGCCACCGACGCTCGGGCGTTCCCGCTCGTCGTCAAAACCATCTTTCAGCAACGACGAAAAACCCTGCTCAATGCGGCCAGACCGCTGGCCACGCAGGCGGGCGTCCCGGCGGGCGCGGCGCTCGCGGAGGCCGGGATCGACCCCCGCCGGCGTCCCGAAACGCTGACCCTGCCGGAACTGGCCCGGCTGACCGACGTTTTGGTATCGAGGGGACTGGGTAGTCGGAAGTCGGAAGTCTAAAGTCAAAAGTCTGGTGAGCCGACGAGACTTCAGACTACCGATTATGACTTCTGACTACCGGTTCGACCGTCTGGAAACCGGTTTTGTGCTATAGTTTCGCGATAAGTAAGCGGGAATCAGTCGCTTACGCCCACCTGTTCACAGGCTTCCCAGCAGCCTGACGACGCACGGCCCAGGCGCCCAGCCCGAAGCCAAACGGATCCAGATCATCGAGGGTGGAGGTGTCCTTGCTCGAAGTAGTCGCCCTCGGCGGGCTTGACGAATTCGGCATGAACCTGATGGTCGTCTCCTCTCACGACACGACCATCGTCGTGGATGCCGGCGTGATGTTCCCGGAGCCGGAGTTGCTGGGTGTCGATCTGATCATCCCGGACCTCACCTACCTGCGACAGCGCGGCAACGCCGCGGCGCTCATCCTGACGCACGGCCACGAGGATCACATCGGCGGCATTGCGCACGTGCTGCCGCTCATCGACGGCCCTATCTACGGGACGCCCTTCACGCTCGCGCTCGCTGAACCCAAACTTCGGGAGCACGGCATCGACGCGGCCGGACGCCTCCGGGCGGTGAGACCACGCGACGTCGTGGGCGTCGGACCATTCGAGATCGAGTTTCTCCGCGTGACTCACAGCATCCCCGATGCGGTCGCGCTTGCGATCCGGACCCCGGCGGGGACGATCGTCCATAC